>SVKD01000002.1 GCA_015068645.1 Oscillospiraceae bacterium | reverse complement strand
AAAACTTCAACCGAAGTCTCCGTTTCGGGTACCCCGTTCGACTTGCATGTGTTAGGCACGCCGCTAGCGTTCATCCTGAGCCAGGATCAAACTCTCTCGTATATTTCCATTAAAAAAATAAACAATTAAAGTTCGCTAGCTTTTCGCTTCGCTTTTCTTTTCCTCGATTTACTTGATTTCGTTCGTAGTTCTCTAAATAAAAACTCTAGAATTTTCAAGGTCCATTATGTTATTCAGTTTTCAAGATTCATTTGCCGTCCGAATCAGACAGCTAGACTAGTATATCACCATTTTCCTAAAATGTCAATAGTTTTTTTCAAATTTTAAAAAAAAATTTTCAAACGATTTAAAACCATTGAAAACAGCGGATTTTGGAGCGTTTTTAGGAGATGATTTTTAGAATTTTTATTTTTCGACGATGAAAACAACCCACACATGGGCGATTCGTGAATCGCTCCTACAGGACAATGTTAATGCTGCACAGCGGGACGATGTCGGCATCGTTCTCCAGAATTTTGATATTCGTATCGTCGTCTGAAACAAAAAACAGGAACCAAATTAGATTCCTGTTTTTTGTAACATGTTATTCACCGTAAAAAGTAATGTTACCCAACCCGGCATAAATATCAGCACGATTTTTTCCGGGATTAAAAGATATTTTTAATTGCGACCCTTTATCTAAATTTACCTCTATCTTCTTTGTAGAAGAATTTTGTGTAACATTAAAAGACTCTACAATTTTGCTGTCTACAATAAATGTTATTGTTGATTCTCCCTCGCTCGTTGATTCCGGAACATATCCTAAATCACAAGTTAAGGTATCATATTTACCATCTAAATTAAATAATGCCGAACCAAAAATCCCCCAAATGGTATCGGTATAATCAGTACCCCCAATTTCTTTAACCGTCCCGTCAGATTCATACAATACATCCATACCACCTATAGGTGCATCAATTTCATAAGGTCTTAAAAAATCTAGCGGAACACCGTTTGGAGATACCTCATCTTTCCAAACATAAACTGATCTTGTTGAACCTTCCCATTCTACATAATATCCAAGTGATTTGGAAACACCTCTTAATGGTACATAAGTTGTTCCGTCTTTAATAAACGGTTTTACCTCGGTTCCGTTTGCATCGTATAGTATCTGCTCCTGATTGTCGACATATAGCTTTACATCATCTGTCTGATTGCGAAATTTCATTCCATCCGGGTCGATTTTCTTATAAATAAGAACATTTCTGTTATCGCCGTCCCATTCCACAATGCAACCAAGTGCCTGCGATACTCCACGAACAGGGATATAAGTTGTACCATTTTGGATAAAAGGACGCACGGTATTGCCATTTACATCCGTTAGGGTTACCAATTTGTTATCAACATAAACACTAATATTATCTGCAGCAGTTGCGGTAACACTAAACAGTGCAGATAATATTAAAACAAAGGCTAAAATAATCGATATACTTCTTTTCACTGGCTTCTTTTCCTCTCTTCTCATTTGATAAAAGTAAAATGGTTCTAACCCGCTATCCCCCTCTCTATTATAATAATAGGAACTATTCTTCCTATTATTATAATAGAGGATTGGTTCCTGTTTGTCAAGAGAAATATGAGGTATAATTCATATTATAAGGAACAAGGAGGAATTATAATGCTTATTTTTGAATTAACCAAAATCGGCAACAGACTCTATACATTCAGAAAAAGATTGGGACTAACCCAAGCAGAGGTTGCGGAAGGTGCAGAGCTTTCCACCAGAACATATGCAGATATTGAACGAGGCAGTGTGAATATGCGCATTGAAACAATTCTAAAAATCTGTCAGGTACTTCATATTACTCCGGATGAAGTATTAACCGCCGATAATTCTTCAGTTTCCGCACAACAAGAAGAATTATGGCAAAGGTTGCATCAATGTACGCCGTTGGAAAAGGAAACCGCGCTAAAACTGTTGGCGGTTTATTTAGATTCGCTAAACAGGTAGAAAGCATAACCAATACGGGAGGGGATGGAACCCCTCCCCTACATTTTTTGATACGTTGCTTATAAAAAATAAACGGGACGGTGTGGGCACCGTCCCCTACATTTTCGATATTTACCACATATTCAAGTCACAAAAACAAAAAGACGGGATTTTAAAAATTCCGTCTTATATATAATATATAATGTAAGGCGATGAGAAAAGGACGCAAAATGGAGAAACCGAACCTGCAGGGGGTGCTTTTCTGCTATGTAAAGTGAAGAAAAAGGGCATAGAATTTGCAAACTGAACCGAAGGGTTACCCGAAGCTGTACATCGGTACAGCGAGCGGTGAAGTTTGCAGATAGCAAAAGGCATTCTAATCAAAATTTGTGCTAACAAATTTTCACCTTATAAAAAAAGACATGGAAATAAATCCATGCCTTTTGCGTTCTATGTTCTTTTTCAAGCCGTAGGAACAGCGCTATACATTTCGACCATGAGATCAGGATAATACGAAAGTTTCGCCTTTCTAAGTCCTTCGATACCCATATCGTCTTCACGGTTGACATAGGCAAGATGACTCCAGGCGTGTTGAACAAACTGCTGGTTTATCATAGGGTAGGCGCCCTGATAGTCGGTGTCCGCCTTTTCAAAATGGATGAGGGCGGTATCCTCATTTAACTGTTCCCCGATGGTGAAAGCAACCACTTTGCCGTCCACCAGAAGAATTCCGCCTTTTAATTCCAATGCTTCAAAGTTTGCCAGTGCATTTTCCAGAGCCGTTTTTTCGGTGAGGACAGAGGAATCGCTTTCGGCTTTCTTCTGATACCAATCCTCAATAAAGGGACGGATTTTTTCCAGATTCTCTGCCGTTAACGGTTCATAAGAATGGTTGGGATATAAATCTTTAAACTTATTGATGTGGTTTCGTTTGCCGTGAAGCTTTTTGCCGGACAAGGAAATCAGTTTTTCAGTGGTATAGACATAGTTATCCATATCCCGTTCCCGATTGATTTGAAAAATGTCGCCGCAATTTTTTTGGACGGATTCCAAATCCTGCTCGGTAATGCCGTAGATATGATAATCTGTTCCGAAATTTTCGTCCAGATACGCTTTTAATTTGGCGCAAAGGCAACCGCCTAGGGGCATCATAAAATACCGTTTTCCGTTATAGATGCTTTTTCCTGTTACCACCAGATGATGGGTATATTCAAAATAGTGAATATCCTCCGCATCTTTCCATAAAAACAGATTGGCAAAGCTTAAATAGGAGCATTTGGCGGGATTTTCGGTATAATACTGATAAAAAAGGGCTCTGTCGTTAATGGTGAGGGGTTTTAGTTGCATACATAACTCCTGATTTCTGTTTGAATTTCCTCGATGGAACGGATTTTGCCCTCTTTGGCACAAGGGATTACCGTCCAGTGATACTTGTCCGCTACGTAACAAGCGTTATCGTAGCAGGCTCTTAAGTAGGTTTCGTCAGATTCGTGAATATCCTTGACAGATTCATTGGTGATTTTGTTGGCACGGTCTTTCATCAATTCCATGGCGTGTTCGGGAGGCATATTCAAGAAAATGATGTGGTCAGGCTGGGGAAGTTTGAAAATGCCGTACTCCAAATCATAAAGCCAGGATAAAAACTCGTCCTTTTCTTTGGGGTCGGTCACTTTTACCGCCTGATGAATCATATTGGAGGTGACATAACGGTCAAAGATAATCACCGCATCAGGGTCGTTGACGGTTGCTTCCCATTTGGTTTTAAAGGAAGCGTAACGGTCTGCCGCATAGAAAATGGAAGCGATTTTGCCGTCCACACTGTCGGCGGTTTTGCCGAAGTCCCCGTTTAGATACATTTTTACCAGAGAAGAGGAGGGACTTTCATAGTCGGGAAAGCAAAGCTTTGTGACTTTAGTATTCTCTTTTTTAAAGTATTCATACAAGAGCTCCGACTGGGTCTGTTTGCCGCTGGCGTCGGTGCCTTCAATTACAATCAACTTTGCCATTTTTTGGTAGACTCCTTTTCTCTTAAAAGTTCATATTATAATATAAGTATATCACAAATGGTGAAAAATAGCAAGAGGCAGACAGGTGGTTTTGCAAAAATATAAAAAAGTTTATGAAAAAATCTTGCATTGAAAAAAAAATCGTGCTAAAATATTTTTTAGTATTGCAAAATAATCCTTTTGGGAGGTATGAATATGAGTAAAATCAAAGTGGGCATTGTGGGACACGGTAACTTAGGCCGTGGCGTGGAAATGGCAATTTCTCACACCAACGATATGGAACTTGCAGCCGTGTTTACCAGAAGAAATCCCAATTCTTTAACACCTTTAACCAAAAACGTTCCCGTGTATTCGGTGAATGATATTTTAAATTACAAAGACGAGCTGGACGTGTTAATCCTTTGCGGCGGTTCTGCAACCGACCTTCCTGTGCAGGGACCTGAACTTTCCAAGTACTTCAACACCGTGGACAGTTTTGACACCCACGCCAAAATCCCCGAATATTTTGATGCGGTGAATGCTTCCTCCAAAGGAGCAGGCAAAGTGGGTATTATCTCCGTGGGTTGGGACCCGGGTCTGTTCTCCATTCAGAGAGCGCTCTTTGGTGCTGTGTTACCCACAGGAAAAGATTACACCTTCTGGGGCAAAGGGGTAAGTCAGGGTCACTCTGACGCTATCCGTCGAATTGAGGGCGTAAAAGATGCGAAGCAGTACACCGTTCCCGTTGCTTCCGCTATTGAAGGGGCAAGAAGCGGTGACAATCCTGAGTTAACCACCAGAGAAAAACATACCAGAGAATGTTATGTGGTGGCAGAAGAGGGAGCAGATCTTTCCCGCATCGAAAACGAAATCAAAACTATGCCCAACTATTTTGCAGATTATGATACCACAGTAAACTTTATCAGTGAAGAAGAGTTAAAGAGAGACCACGCAGGAATCCCCCACGGTGGATTTGTCATCCGTAGCGGAAAATCCGGATTTGACAGCGAGACCAATCACGTGCTGGAATTCTCTTTGAAATTGGAATCCAATCCCGAATTTACCTCCAGCGTTTTAGTGGCGTATGCCAGAGCGGCAGTAAAATTAAATGCCGAAGGGGTATCGGGTGCCAAAACCGTTTTGGATATTCCGTTATCTTACCTTTCTGAAAAAGACGGGGCAACCTTACGGAAAGAATTGGTTTAAGAAAAAAGACTGTTCCCCTAAAAAGGGAAACAGTCTTTTTTAATGAATAACGAATGATGAAAAATGAAGAATTGCGGTGGCACCCTAAGGGTGCATTGTATGGATTTACGAATCATTTTTTATATATTACCGTTTTTTAATTCTTCCTGTAATATTTCTATGATTTCTGATTTTAACACATCATTCTCATTTCGGGGACATTCTACATGAACACATTCGTTACAAGGTTTTTTTCTGAAATGATCGATACAACAACACAGATAGTTACATTCATCGCAACAACATTCGTTTCCGTGTTCACCGTTGCCGGGACAGTCTTTCCCCCCCGTTTCCCGGAATCAGTTCAATTCCCGTAGGTCCGTCAATAATCATTGGTTTTCCTCCTAAATTAAAAAATGCGCAGCCGAAGCTACGCACTAAAAATGTATTACTTCGGTACTATTGCGACATAGCTTCTTCCAAAACAGAAAAATAACCAAAGCATACATTTTTAACAAAAGTATGCTCTGTTTCGGAAGTTATTAAGCTAAGTCGCAAAATTATTGTATCATAAATATTTTAGAATTACAAGTATTTTTTACACAAGAAAAAATAATATTGCACAACAGAAGGAATTTCAATACCAAAATAAGCGGGACGATGTGGGCATCGTCCCCTACAAAATAATTTTTCCAAACCAAACAAAAAGACGAAACTCTTTGTTTTCTTTCACAAAGAATTTCGTCTTTTTTATTACTTGTATAATGTAAGGTGAAGAAAAATTCGGCTAAAATGGAGAAACCGAATCGAAACTTGTTTCGATAGTACCCGAAGGCGTACGTGCTGTACGCCGAGTGGTGAGGTTCATTCATTTGAGCCAATTTTTCAAGCCGCCGCACAATGCAAGCCGTAAATTTATAAATCGCCGGCATGATGAAACCAAGCCGCCGGCTCGGGTCCGCTATTGACAGGCGTTTCTGTCTTAGGCGTTTCCTCAGGTTTTACCTTGGGGGTAGTTTCCCGATGATCTTCCGCACGAGGGAAGGTGCAATGTTTTTCTAAAATTGCAACAATTTTATTGAATGGTTCTAAGGGGGCTCCTTTTGCGGAATAGGTACCCATGGTACCGTCCCGATTACAAACCTGCAACGACTGGTTGAAAGCACCGGAAATAATCAGGCGCCCTGTGGGTTTTGGTGCAGACAGCAGCTGAACAAGTCCTGCTGCCATCACACTTTCCATTAACTCCTGATAAAGCTCGGGCGTCATCGGTGTTTCCTGATGAGCAAAATAGGAATCTGCCAGTCCGCAGTTTTCTTTCCAGGCTGTGGAAGGTGCGGTATTCCACCAACGGATACGTTCCGGTGTCAGGCTGATTGCTCTGCCCTGAGAACCGCCATAGGTAAGCTCCAGTTCACGGACCCAGATTTTGGAGCTTTCCTGCTGCTGGAATCCCATAAAATTATTGATTCTGGTTAACACATCTTCAATGGCAGGACGTTTTTCGGGCTCTGCGATTAACATATCCTGAATCAGGTCGGCAACCATACGGGAACCGCATCCTGTGTCGGGATGAACATAATCCTCTTCCAAAGCCTCTTCAAAGGGATATTCGTAACCCTTTTCGCTATAGGCAGGTAATCTTCCGAAATAATATTCGTGAAATACCAGCCCCAATGCAAACACGTCTGCTTTCTCGTCCGGATGAGAGTCCTCACCAATCATTCCCAAAAAAGTTTCAGGAGCCAGATAGGTTAAGTCACCGCCCAATTCACGGTCCTCCAAGGTTTCTTCCCGGAAAAGACCGGAATCAAAGTCGATCACTCTGGCAACATAATTGCCGTGTCCGGTAATATTGAGCAGAATATTGGCAGGCTTTACATCAAAATGAATAATTCCTACCGAATGTAAATCACAAAAGCTCTGGGCAACTGTTTTCATCAGAAGCAGCTTTTTATTTTCAGGTAGCTGAGAAATCTGTTGCATAGCTGCAGCAGAACCTCTCACCTTTTCCGTTACCACATAATATCGGCTGCCGTGACGGAAAAACTCATGGATTCTGACTAGATTTCCACGGCTTACTTCATTGATACGGGTATAGAATTTTTCAAATCGTTTTTCATACTCCTTGCAATATGTACGACGGCTTTCAAACTGCCCGGGTGTCATTACAGCAGGGTCTACGGGATACACGGGGGTTACCAGCTCTTTAATAAAGTATTCCCGTCCGTTTTTATTTGCAAAGCCCCACTTGGAAAAACCACTGTTGGTGGTGATCCATTCCCCTTGCAAGGTATATCCGTTGATGGTCATAAAAATCTCTCCGCTAATTTGATATTACTAAAATTTCTGATTATAAATCTCCTGCACGTTCCATCAGATCGGAATCGGAAGACGAAACACTTGCAGAACCAGCCGAACGGCTTGTAAATGAGGTGCCGGTAGCGCCTGCTGAAGATTTTACAGAAGAAATAATCTTGGAACCGGAGGCTCCGGTAGTGGTTGATACACCGGTGGAACCAAGTGTTTCAGAGGAGCCGGTAGTGGTTGAGGTGCCGGTGGAACCCAAAGATCCAAAAGAACCAAGAGAACCGGTAGAAGTTCCATGGGTTGATTTTCCCATATTGATCTTCACACCGCCGCCTGCAGCAGTGCCGGTGGTGGTTGATGTGCCTGCAGTGCCCTGCGCACCGCCCATAGAACCGGTAGAACCTGTACTTCCGCCGGGAGTTTTGATCCTTGGCACATCATCAGGATTCAAGGAACCTCCTATATTAAACAATTTAAAGAAAGAACCGCCGATTCCTTTTTCTTTTTTCACAGGCTTTTTCTTCTGTTTGATCAAAAGCACCAAGCCAATCAGACCAAACAGCAAAGAGCCGGCAACAATCCACCAGTAAAAACGGATGGCATCTATTCTGGTAAGGGGATGATCATCATTATCATTTACCACAAGCATACTGTCGCCCATAAACTGAAAATCTTCCACCACGGTGATTTTCGGATTTGCACGGATTATCGTCAAATTATTCCGATTTAATTTATATTTCCCTTTGGTTACGGTACCACTGACGTAATTTCCGTTTTTGGCAGAAGCCTTCACCTCTTCAGTCACATTTCCGAACAGGTCAAAATTGAGCCATACACTAACGGTTTCTTCGGTTTCTGCGTCGGCTTCGGAAATTACACGTTCACATTTCCAGCGTCCGACAATTCGAGCCTGGTCTGTGGTGGAATACCAGATCCCCACTGCGGCAATCATCAAAAGGAGTACTGCAACAATGATTACCCCGGGAGATTTCTTCACAATAACATATTCTTTTTTTGTTTTTTTCGCGGGAACCTTCCCTCTGACGTCTGCACCGCAACGAGTACAGTAGACATCTGTTGTTTTCAGGGGAGTACCGCATCGATTACATACCATATGCTCGCTCGTCCTTTCCAATGGAAATTCTTATTTTAAGTTTGATTGATTTTATCCTTATAAGTCGCCTGCCTGCTGAAAATGCTCATTATCAGCTTTGGCAGGTGGTGGCGGATTCGGCTTTTGGGGAACAACGCCTCTGCCGGGATCCAAAGGATCCACATTGACAAATTGATCACGGGGACCAGCCGGACGACCCATTAAAGGATAATCTTTGGGACGCCGCGGCGGTGGGGGAGGATTCGGCTTTTGGGGAACAACGCCTCTGCCGGGATCCAAAGGATCCACATTGACAAATTGATCACGGGGACCAACCCGATGACCCATTATTAAAGGATAATCTTCGGGACGCCGCCGCGGTGGGGGAGGATTGGGAACTACCGGAACTATTTCCTCTTCGTCCTCTTCATCCTCTTCATACACTTCGTATTCAATTTCGTCCTCGTCTTCGTCGTCTTCCAGTTTTAATTTCGGTCGTTTTAAAAACAGATACACACCTAATCCCACAAGGCCAATGGATATGAGTAAAAGGGTGTGCGAAAGAGATAATCCCACAATGGTGTACGGGTAGGGGATTTCTCCGTTGATGGTCAGTTTTCCAAAAACGGAAACTGAGTAGGGAATGGTTTCGGAAGCATCTGCATTGGTTTGAGTAAACACAAAATAACCGTCTTGCAGTTCATATCTGCCACGTTCCCGCTGATTTCCCAAATCACGGGACATCACTCCCACAGGATTAAAGGAATATTCCTGACGAACCAGAACACCAGCCTGTTCCGTTTGGAAATTACGTTGCCAGGTACCTGTCAGACAGACAGATGGTTTCATAGAAAAAAACACACCAACTGCTGCAACCAAAAACAAAAAGACAGCAACAATTTTTGCAAATATAGATTTTTTGACAGGTTTTGGCGCATTTGCCGGTTTCACAGGCGTATTACACCGATTACAAACGGTAGCCGTGGAAACGAGAATCGAACCGCAGTTTGGACATTGCATCTTGCTGCCCTTCCTTTCTTTGATTTATAAAATGAATGATATTATCTGCCTTCACCGGGGACAACCGGAGTTGCGCCGGGAGCAGGAGCACCTGCCGCGTCGGGAGTGCTCATACGAACTCCGCCTGCAGGAGAACCGGGAACTGCACCGGGATTGGGAGTGCCCATACGAACTCCACCCATAGGAGGAATAGGAGCTGCACCTGCAAAACCGGTAGGATACATCATCGGTGCCGGAGTTTTCGGCTTTCTCATAGAGACCACAATCAGGATAATACCAACAACTGCCAAAAACACAGATACAATCATAATAATCACATAAGTTGCAACGGAATCCATTCTGATAAGCGGATAATCGGAATCGCCATCTGCAATAATGGTATTATGATTTAAAAAAACAATCGGTACAGTCCGAATAGAGGCGTAATCAAAACCTGATTGCAAGGTCAGCATATTTCCGCTCAGATTATAGGAAGTTGGTACATTCGTCGGTATTCCATTTACTGACGTCTGCACTTTTAATTTATTAAACATACCAAATTCAAAGATAACAGCATCCGAATCATAATGATAGTACTGATTATGTTCTCTCCATTTTCCAAGAATTTTCGCATCGGTGGTAAAGGAGAAAATCAGACCGCCCAAGGCAACTACCAATAAGATAATGCCGACCACCATCATCCAGGGAGACCGTTTGGCAGCGGGAGCTACCGCATAAGTTCCTGACGGATAAGCGGGTGCTGCCGGAACAACAGGCGCTCCGCATTTTTTACAAAACTGTTCAGAAGGGTTGGTGGGTGTACCGCAATTTTTACAAAACATCAATCGTCCTTCCTTTCCTTATAATATATTTAGTCTAAATAACGCGAATATTCTTGTTTGTAACGCTCCCAGAGAATCTGAGGGTCACAATCGGGGATCAGATAGTGCTGCTCCAACACCTGACGACGGGCATATAAGCTTTTCTGCATTTCAGAAAAACTGCCGTAACCGATGCCGGCAACGGTGAGGGTATAATCGTCCCCTGCTACCGAACGGATTCGGTCGTTCAATTCTTTTTTCCACCCCTGGATATTCTGTACCGATACCAAAGAATCCACCAGCAAATGCTCAAACTCCATCGGTGACTGCAGATATCCGAAGCAACCGTCAGTTGCAGCAATCAAAAAGCCGGGTTCACTCAGCCGGAACCCTTTCTGATGCAGAGTAAACGGTACGGATGCGTTCACCACATTGGTCATAACACCGTCATTATAAAGATTGCTCATGGCATCTTCTCCGTCCAGGTCGTCCTGAGAGAGCTGATGAAGCCCATTGGCGTTTAACAGGTAACAACGGGAATCCCCTGCCCAGGAGCAAGTAATTTCTGTTGCTCTTCTGCCAATGGTACCGGTGATAATCGCTGCGGTGGTGGGAAAATCTTTCCCCAAAGAACCCAGCATACGTCCGCCCGCATCTCCGTACTGTTTTAACACATTCAAGGATGCCTGCACATAACCTGCCATGGCATCCTCACCTTTTCCGGAGGCAAACCATTCCCAGATACTGCCGCTGACAGCTCTGGAAGCCACATATGCACCGGACTGCTGGGAATAATTCTGATATTTTCTGGCACCGGAACCGCCGCAACCGTCAAAAGCGGCTGCTAAAAAGCGGTCTTTGGTTGCTTTATAGCAATAGCAGTCTTCTCCATGGTCGGAAATCATTTCTTCCGCCACCAGAAACAGACAGCTTAACCCATGTTTCATAGTCAACACCTTACCTAAATCTAATTAAATAGAATTGGAAATCGCATCCAAAATCTGCTGATAGCTCATATAATAGTTTTCTACGCCGGGGAAATGCACCACGTTATCCCAGTTGGAAGAAATCACATTCCAACCGGGAGCGTCGGGAGCAAATAACAGCAAACGTTTTCCGTTTTTAGTCATAAAACCGCCTTCCTGAGGTCCGCCCCACCAGGAAGATAATTCGTCAAAATCCTTTGCCATTCCTTTGGGATAATAAGGGCTACTTGCACCATAACCCAAGGGATGGGTACTTTCATCCGCAAACACCAAAATCACCTGGCGGCTCTTGTCAGAGGAAGTATCCCATTTGGATTTGATGGCATATGCCAAAGCTTCCAAGCCATCATTCGGAGGATCGCCACCGCCTGCTATTATTAAGCTTCTCACACATCGTTCAAAAATTGCCGCATCCTGAGGCAGACGGAAGAAATCGGTTACCATCATTGCCTCATCGCCATCTGCCAGATAATCACGGAACGCAACCACGCGAACACGAAGTTGGGTGATATGTCTGTTTTTGTTTGCCACAACGCTGGTAACGTCATTATAAAAGTTTAATGCATTATTTTTTATAATATCAAGAATATATCCCATATCACCGGTACAGCCAATGCAAAATACCATATCCACGTTATAAGTGAAATTACTACGATTTTTTTTCATTTTCTGTTCCATATGAATCATCAATCCTTTTCCAAACTATGCAAATTGAATTAAATAGAATTGGAAATCGCATCTAAAATCTGCTGATAGCTTACGGTATCCAGACCCTTTCCTGCTTCTGAGGGGAAATGCACCACGTTATCCCAGTTGGAAGAAATCACATTCCAATCGGGAAGATCGGGAGCAAATAACAATAAACGTTTTCCGTTTTTAGTCATAAAACCGCCTTCCTGAGGTCCACCCCACCAAGAAGATAATTCACGGATATCTTTTGCCATTCCTTTGGGATAATAGGGACTGCTTGCACCAAATCCTAAGGGATGAGTGCTGTCGTCAGTCCAAACCACGATAACCTGACGGCTCTTTACGGAAGAGGTATCCCATTTGGATTTGATGGCATATGCCAACGCTTCCAGACCGTCTTCCGGGTCGTCTCCGCCGCCGTCTGCAGTTAAGCTTCTTACGCAGCGTTCAAAAGTTGCTGCATCCTGAGGCAGACGGAAGAAATCGGTTACCATCATTGCCTTATCGCCATCTGCCAGATAATCACGGAATGCAACCACGCGAACGCGCAGCTGAGTGATATGTCTGTTTTTGTTTGCCATAACGCTGGTAACGTCATTATAGAAGTTTAATGCGTTATTTTTTACAATATCAAGGATATGATCCATACTACCGGTGCAGTCGATACAAAACACCATATCCACGTTATAAGTTAAATTACCATAATTGCTTGCCATTTTCTTTTCCTCCTGAAATATTCTTATTTACGTTATTATGTATCCTGTTTTACGTTTCCTTATTACTGTTACTGAGCGGAATCTACAGCTACATCAGTATTGGTCTCAGTTGGTTTCTGCTTATCATTATTTGCAAATTTTTCCTCACTGGTAGCAGAATTTCTTGCGACAGCCGAGTTGGAATTTTCTCCAGAGGCAGGTGTGGGAGTTGCTGTGAGAGACGGTTCGGGATTTACTCCAGGGGTAGGTGTGGGAGTTGCTGCAGATGTAGATGCGGGAGATGCAGCTGCAGGAACCCGATTCATCAATTCACCATTACCGGTGCCTGCACTGTTACCTGTCAAAAGCTCCAGTGCTTTCTTCGCAATTTGTTTACTGTCTTCAACAGCTTTTCTTTTTGCCGTCTCAACATTGGGAGGAATTTGGCCCTCTTTCGCCTGCTGAGCCGGCTGATTCAATTGTTCCTGTAACTGCCTGTTAATTTTCTCCTGAGTGGAAAGTTTTGTTTCGGTATCGGAAAGTTTTTCTTTGGTCTTTCCAAAATTGATTACACAAAAGCATGTAACAACCACCAGTACCAGCGAAATAATCAGCAAAATATTGGAAATTTTCCGCTGTTTCACAAGCTGTCTGCGGAAGGGGTTTTCCCGACCATACTCTGCCCGGTATCCGCTTGCTGAGTAAGTTGCCGCCGGTGCTTGCTGACTGAACTGAGCAGGTTGCTGAGCAGTCTGAGCAGGCTGCTGCCCCTGCGGAGGCTGATAGGTTAAAATATCGGCAAAGCCGCCACAGGCTTCCTGGGCAGGCATAAATGCACCGCAATAGGTACATTCCTTTACGCCGAAGGGATTATTTTTTCCACATTGATTACAAAGCATAATGGTTCCTCCGATTACTTTCGTTCGATTTATAAAAATTACTGGTATAATAAAATGCCCACTGAAACAGCGATAACTGCAATCACGATAAAAATAATTGCCACAATCAGTCCGATGTTACTTCCTGAGCCAGTATCGGTATAGCTGCCATCATAGCTGCCAACAGGTCCACCACTATAGCCGCCACCAGTTCTGCCGCTAAGTCCGCCATCGGTTCTGCCGCCGGTTCCTCCGCTGATTCTGCCGCCACCGGTTCCTCCGCTAATTCTGCCGCCACCAGTACCGCGGTCAACACGATCGGTATTCACGGGCCCTTCTTCTCCTGCGTGAAGCACAAGATCATCACCGGTACGGTTGGCACCACACACAAGGCAGACAGAATCGACGATGGAGTTTTCACAACCGCAATCCTCGCAAAGCCAGCAGTCACAAAGTCTTTGAAATTTTAAAATTACATTGGTTTCCAAGCTATCCATGCAAATATCTCCCGAGTTTTAATAGTTGTCGCGATGTTTTTTGCGAATCATACGATATAAGAAGAATAAGAGCAATGCGCCCACAATCGTGGCACTTGCCAGATAAATCCAGGGTTCCACCGCATTTTCAATCTTTAAGGTTTCCCAAAGACTGTTCTGAAGCTCTAAAGTGGCGGGGGCCAGACTTTCGTAATAAGCAGTTTTTATATCCTGATTGCCGGAAGGATAAAGAATCTCCATTGCATCCTCGTGCCAATCTACCATATATTCCACATACTCTTCGTTTTCCCGCACCAGCTTGTGGGGAGAAGCGTATCCGATATATTCGGCATTGGCAATGGCAACCTCTTCTTCTAACATAAAGTTAATATAAATTTCTGCCAATTCCTGATTTTTGGCACATTTTGGAACACACATAGCATCCACAAACACGTTGGTGCCTTCTTCGGGATAATAAAAGCCTAAGCTGTCATTACCGTCATACATAGTAAGATAGTCCCCTGCATAATAAGGAGCCACAGCAGCGGAGCCGTTTTTCATTTTATTGAAAATTTCATCCATCACATAGCTCTGAACCAAAGGCTTCTGAGCTTTCAGTTTTTCCACTGCAGAATGCCACACCTTGGGGTCGGTGGAGTTTACGTCTTCCCCTGCCCAGTAAATGGCGGTGCCAAAGGCATCACGGGGATTGTTAAACTGGAGAATTTTTCCTTTGTATTTCTCGTTCCAAAGTAAATCCCAGCTACCCAGGTCTTCCTCATTTACCATGGTATCATTGTAAATAATACCAACCATTCCGTAGGTGTAGGGGACGGAATAGAGATTTTCGGGGTCATAAAACAGATTTTTAAATCCGTCATCAATATACTGAAAATTGGGGATATTAGAAAAATCTAAGGGGGAAAGCATATCCTCTGCAATCATTTTTTCAATCATGTATTCAGAGGGAATCACCACATCATAAGTGGTGGAGCCGCTTTTTAACTTGTTATACATATCTTCGTTGCTGGCATAGGTGGTATAGTTGACCTCTACCTCCATTCCCAACTCATCCCGACAGTAAATTTCAAATTCCTTGTTGACATCCAATGTGTCTTCGCTTCCGTCGGAAATGTATTCGCCCCAATTATACACATTTAAGGTGAGTTTTTCGCTTTTGGTTTGGCAACCGGATAAGGGCAACACGGTGACACACAACAGCAAGGCTAAGAAGATGGAAAGAATTTTTCTCATTTGATAGACAACCTTCCTTCCGTGCTTTTTTCCTTGGAAAACAGATTGGACAAAATCAAAAGTGTGGTAACCGCCACAATCATAATGGTGGAAAGAGCGTAAATATCAGGTTTTACTTCTTTTTTGGTCATAGAATAAATCAACAAAGGCAGGGTTTGAAAATCATTCCCCGTGGTAAAATAACTGATTACGAAGTCGTCTAAGGATAAGGTAAATGCTAAAATGAAGCCGGAAATAACACCGGGCATAATGTTGGGCAGTTCCACACGGAAGAAAGACTGCAGGGGTGTGCAACCTAAGTCCTGCGCTGCCTCGGGTAAAGATTTCGGCATAGATAACAGCTTGGGACGAACGGATAAAATCACATAGGGCAAACAGAAGGTAACGTGTGCAATCAGAATGGTAAAAAAGCTGAGCTTTTCGTCGCTGCCCTGCATTGTTCCGATAAATACGAACAAGAGCATCATAGAAATCCCGGTTACAATATCAGGATTCATCATCGGGATATTGGTAATGGAAATCACAGAGTTTTTCCAGTAATTTTTACGAAATTTGGTTAAACCAACTGCCGCAGCCGTACCAATTACGGTAGAAATCACAGCGGCACTTATAGCAAGCACCAATGTGTTTTGCAATGCAGTGAAAGTTTCGGGACTGTTAAAAAGCTCAGAATACCAATAGAAAGAAAACCCTGTCATAGCACCCGTGTTGGATGTGGAGTTAAAGGAAAACATCATCAGCACTAAAATAGGGATATATAAAATTATGAAAATTAAAGCAGTATAGATTTTAGAGAAAATTTTCATATTCTTTGCTCTTTTACCTTTCTATGTATTACCGCGTCTAAAAACAAACATCTTGCACGTTTTTGCTCCCTCGCATACACATAGTATGCGTCGGTCACAAAAGCCGCACAATCTGAATTGTTTTTTTCCGCTAATATCAAGTCATTCCAATGGGGATTATGGAAAACAGATGTATTTTTTGGAATTCTGCAAGTAGGGACAGATGCCTACATCTGCCCGTTGTTTGATACAACACAAAATTTCGTCAGGCTTGCAGTATAGCGGGACAATGTGGGCATCGTCCCCTACTTTCTATGTATTGGAGAATGAAAGAATAAAAATGGTGGTGCCCTTTGGGAACATTATAATGCAGGCTTTGCCTGCCACCGCAATTATTCATTTTTCATTATTCAATATTCATTGATTTTTAGCCCGCCTCCTCCATTCCTATGAGGCTGATGAAAAAATCGAACAGATTTTGTGAATTTTCTGACTGCCGCGTACTTTTGTGTACGCAAAGGAAGAAAAACGAAAAATGTGACGATTTTACGAAGCCTCCTCTTCTGAGAAGCGGTTCATGATGGCTAAAGAGAGCAATACCAGAATCATCATAACCAAAGAAATGGCAGCCCCTACGTTGTAGGTGGAAACATTTTGAAATTGACGTTCAATGGTGTCACCGATGAGTTCAAAGGTGCCGCCGCCCAGCTTCTGGGAAATGTAGAAGGTGGAGATGGAAGGCACAAACACCATAGTGATCCCTGAAATGATTCCGGATTTGGATAAGGGAAGAATCACTTTTTTTACCACCTGCATCTGGCTGCAACCCAAATCACGGGCAGCTTCTGTCAGGCTCACGTCCAATTTGGAGATGATGGTGTAAATGGGAAGCACCATATAGGGCAGAAAATCATACACCATCCCGAAAATCACAGCACCCTTGGTGCCGATTAAATGTACTTTTCCCCAGTTTAATGCACCTAAAATGGTGTTCAAAAAACCGCCGTCATCCATAATTGCCATCATGGAGTAGGTTCTGATTAACAGATTGGTCCACATGGGAAGCATTAAGAGGGTAATCATAATTTTTTGGGATTTTTCCTTATATCCTGCAATAAAATATGCCAAAGGATAGCCGATGATAAAACAGATAAAAGTGGCAATCACCGATAGACTTATCGATAAAAAGAAGGTGTTGGTATGTTCTTCCAGTGCTAAAATATTGCCAAAAGTAAAGGCGCCGTTGGCATCGGTGAAGCTATAATAAATCACAAAAACAAGGGGTGCCAGGATAAACAGGACTGACCACAGAATATGGGGTGCTGCAGTCATCTTCCCCAAAAAACTGCTTTTCGAATTTTGCATCCTAATCACCTACCGTTTCCGTGTTAGACAACTCGTCGATTTCGTCGGAGAAGGTGGAATAGTCACCGTACTGACCGGAGAATTCGGATTTTTTCATAATGTGGATGGCATCCGGGTCAATGGATACGCCGATATTGGCATTCACGTCCACAAAATCGGTGGACTGAATCATCCATTTGAATCCGTCAATATCCACAATGATTTCATAGTGAACACCCTTGAAGGTGACAGAGGTAACCGTACCGGTGAGCATCCCGTCTTTGGGAGCAACCACATCCACATCTTCGGGACGCACCACAACATCAATCTGTTCGCCCGGTGCAAAGCCTTTATCCACGCATTGGAAGGTATGTCCTGAAAAAGTTACCTTGTAATCTTCATTCATCACACCGTCTAAAATGTTACTTTCGCCGATAAAGTCTGCAACGAACGCGTTTACAGGTTCATTGTAAATATCGGTGGGAGAACCGATTTGCTGAATTTTTCCTTCTGCCATAACCACCACCACGTCTGACATGGAGAGCGCTTCCTCCTGGTCGTGAGTAACGTAGATAAAGGTGATGCCGGTCTGCTTCTGGATTTTTTTCAGCTCGTTTTGCATGTCTTTACGAAGTTTTAAGTCTAAAGCACCCAAAGGTTCGTCTAAAAGCAACACTCTGGGATGGCTGATTAACGCTCTTGCAATAGCAACACGCTGCTGCTGCCCGCCGGATAACTTAGTCACGTTCTTTCTTTCAAAGCCTTTTAGAGCAACCAATTCCAGCATTTCTTTCACTCTGCGGATGATTTCCGCATTGGGAATTTTTTTAAGACGCAAGGAAAATGCCACGTTTTCAAACACGTTTAAATGAGGGAATAACGCATATTTCTGAAACACCGTGTTGATATGACGCTTGTGAGCAGGCACATCGTTAATCTGCTTGCCCTCAAAGAGCACTTCCCCTTCATTGGGAACCTCAAAACCGCCTACAATACGAAGAGTGGTGGTTTTTCCGCAACCGGAAGGACCAAGCAGGGTTACAAACTGCTTGTCATAAATATCCAAATTGATGGAGCGTAAGACCTGTTCGCCTTCAAACTCCTTGGAGATATTTTTAAGTTCGATGATTTTCTTCGTCATGTTCGTCTGTTCCATAGAGGTTTCTTCCTTCTCTGTATAAGTTAGAAAAATTGCAAAAATAAGAACCCGACCCGATGACGCAATCAGAGATTGCTGTCGGGTGCCCCGGAACCTTGTTGTATTCACAATAAGAACCCGACCCGATGAAGCAATCAAAGATTGCAGTCGGGTGCCCCGGAGCCTTGTTGTATTCACAATAAAAAAACGGTATGTCTGATTGACACACCGCTTGCAAAGGTTAATCCGAAGACAAAAAGGGTATTTCCCTTTTGCCGGTTTGAAATAGGTTTCAGAGTTTAATCCGCGTACTCTTATTGACCGTTTCACAAGTCGATGTGTGCGCTGTTTTTGGCACATGGTTGTAAAGGAACCAACTTATAAAATTTGAGCTTCTAACTCAATCAATAAGGCAGGTTATCCCTACCAACCGAATTCTGCGTTCAAAATTCGGCGTTTCGGCGTTCGACCCGGCTGTCCGTCTGGCCTTGGCTTGATGGAATTTTCCAAAAAATCAAGCGGTCGTGATTCTCACCCTCAGGAACCTATGTTCCAAAATCCGATGATATTTTCAGTATAGCACAGTTTTTCCCCAATGTCAATAAATTTTTGTTGGTTTTTCCCATATTTTATGGGATTTTTCCCCAAAAAATCAACGTTTTTTCTCCTCTTGTCCCAAAAATTCCCGACGGATTAGTTGACGGGTTTTTTCCTCGTCACAAATCACATAGGAAATTCCGTTTTTTAACTCCTTTAAAACAGGCATCCGGAAAGTGGAAACAGTAATCTCGGAAAAGTTTCCGAAAAATTGCAGGAAAAGGGAGAAATCTGCGACTTTTAAGTTTGTTTCCACATGACTGGAAAGCACCTGCAACAACCGGGGTACTTTCCCAAGATACCGCGGTTTTGCCTTCTGATTAATCAACTCGGTAACAAGCATCTGCCGGGCCTTGATTCGTTCTGACTCCCCATCGCTGTATCCCGCCTGAAAACGGGTAAACTGTTCTGCTTTTTCCCCGTCTAAAAGTTGATATCCGGGAGATAAATCAACGGTAAGATTCCGCTTGGAATCCCGATAATACATCCGCTTCGGCACATCCATCCAGACCCCGCCCAGCTCATCCACAACCGTCCGAAGTGCGTCAGGATGCATCACTGCATAATAATGGACGGGAAGCCCCGTCAGTTCTTTGACGTAACGAACAGGCTCCTCGTAACGTTTGCCTTCTTCTCCCATAGCATACAACGTATGAAACTGATATAAAGTGCCGTCCCGTGGGACACGGATATCTTTGGGAATAAAAAGAATGTTCAGGCGCTCACGGTGGGGGTCAAAAGACAAAAGCGTCACGGTATCGGAAAGAAGTCCCGCATCGTCGGTCGTCAGCAGCAAAGCGTTTACCCGTCCGGCGTCTGCAATATCGGTGACTGTTTCCGGTACCCGCTCTGCAGGCGAAATGTAACGGTAGGAGCACCAAGCACCAAGTCCAACCATTATCGTCGAAAACAAAACAGCTGCCAACACCAAAATCATAACGAAAAATTTATTGTAAGCCATAAAAAATCCTCTCCAAATCAGTATCTTCTTTTAGTTTGCACGAATTTTTCCCCTCTTAAACCCTTGATTTTCCAAGGAAAAATGTCACTTTGAAAAAAAAATAAAAAAAATGCTTGACAAACCGGACCACCTATGTTATAATCGTTAAGGTGAAATTGATGATTGAACTTTTTCCCAGGCCTGTGCTGGTGTAGCTCAATTGGCAGAGCAGCTGATTTGTAATCAGCAGGTTGCGGGTTCGAGTCCCATCACCAGCTCCACTTTTTCAATTGAATATGGAGGGGTTCCCGAGTGGCCAAAGGGGGCAGACTGTAAATCTGTTGCATCTTGCTTCGATGGTTCGAATCCATCTCCCTCCACCAGAAAGCATCGACGTTTGTCGGTGCTTTTCTTTTTATCAAAAGATGGATGAGAACCATCGAATTGGTTCGTCGAAGCAGACAAGTGCCAACGGCAATTGGACTGCGAAGTCTCGAGCAACGAAGATTTTTCGCTCACCGCTAAGAGCGGTCGGAAAATCAAGAGGCGCAGAGTATCCATCTCCCTCCACCAGAAAAAAGGCTATTCTTCGGAATAGTCTTTTTTCATCGATATAAATCTCTTGCGAGATTTTCGATATGTGCTAACGCACTCGATATGCCTGACGGCACGATATGTTGCCTTGCGGCAACGAGATTTATATCATAGCGAGTTTTATCGTGAAACAAAAAACATATCGAATTTGCGAAGCAAATATATCGTACGAGCGTAAGCGAGTATATCGCTAAAATAAGAAACATCGAAATCATTCTGCTCTTGTAAAAGATGGATGAGAACCATCGAATTTATCCCGATTGACAGGAAGCATTTCTTGTGCTATACTATTCTTAAGATACAAAATTTAATGATTCTGAAAGGACCCTTTAGCTATGTGGACTTGTCCCAAATGCCGCACGAACTGCGAAACCCCGTTTTGCCCTATATGTGGATATCAAATGCCTACCCAACATTCCAAGGTGGATTTATTGCAAGAACAACTGAAAAAAGTGATAAAACACCATAAATTTTGGCAGATTTTCGCTTGGATTTCGTTTGGAGCACTTACTTTATTCGCAACCATATGGATTGGTTCACTTGTGATGGATGCATTTCACTACTGGTGGTATAATCCCGAGGATTTTTTCTTAGGAGCTATTGCAGTCTTACTCGGATATGCAGTAATTAGTGTACCTCTCCTGCTTAGCATCTTAATTTCAAAGCATACAATTAAATTATGGCAAAATACCATTGAATTTCTGAAAAACAAACAACAATAACGAAAAAAGCATCGGCAATGCCGATGCTTTTTTATCGTTTCATTACTGAGACTAATTTGTGCCAGTGATTACAACCGCCCGGGGAATTTCATTCCACGCAACAGAATAACCGAAGCTTTCCGCAATAAAACGGGCAGGGAACATGGTTCTGTTATTTTGAATAACAGGTGCCACATCCAACGTCTGAGGAACACCGTTGACATAAGCAGTGGTGCTGTCGATTACCAATTCCAGAGTAATTCCCTTGCCGGAAAGAGTTACCGTCCGGGTTTCTCCATCCCAGGCTACGCTTCCGCCCATTTCTTCCACAACTGCCCGAACGGGAATCATGGTTCTGCCATTTAAAATCATGGGAGCAGTACCGTTTTCTCCGTCAATGGATTTGAAGGTGCCAAAGACATTCATCATAGGATTTCCGATTTGCAAAATTGCATAGTTTTCTGAGTCTGCAGATTTTCTAAAATACCGTTCTTTCTGTATATTCCAGATATCGGTGAGCCCCACCGGCTGCATAATGGAACTCATCCAGCTCCATCTCCACACGCTATACAGAGCCGTTTTCTCATAGTATTCATTATTTTTCTCGCTGAACAGGGAAAAGTCGGTCGGGATTTTAGCAAGGTACGGGTTGGAATCTGCACGGACATCGGTGGTATATTCCTGAACCAAGCCGGAAGAACCCATATATTCAAAATAACCCAAATATTGAGTGGGAGTTAAGCCACTTTCTGACCAACTGTAAATCACGTGCTCTAAAGAATCAGTCTCTCCCATTTCAAAGGCAGGCTTACGATAAAAGAAATAAAAACTTAACGCTCCGGTATCGTCCATCAGAAGCTCAATGTCATTTTCTCCTCTTTCCGGTCTGGTTGTGATTTTATTGGGGAGTTCCACCACCTGATTGTTTTTTACCTGATACACCGTCAGACCGTAATCCGGGATGGACTCGGAAAATAACAATTCCGGAATGCCGTCATAATTAAGGTCTGCCAGAAGTGTTTCTGCATCATGGCTTCCATATTGAGGATCCAAACCATTTTGATTGCAAAAATCAACCAACAATTGCTCTGCAGCTTGTGCGTCTGAGTAGGTGGTAGCCGAAACCAAAGATGCACAAGAGAACATCATCATAAAACAAACAAGTAACGCTAAGATTTTCTTCATTTTTTTCATTCTGTAAAACCTCTTTTCCGTTATAAAATTTGATAGTTTTTCAGTTTAAAAAAAGCCCTTATCGCTAAGGGCTTTTTGATTATAATATTATTCCCACTCGATGGTGCCGGTCGGCTTGGGAGTTAAGTCGAAAAGAACGCGGTTAATACCTTCCACTTCGGAGGTGATACGCGCAGTGATTTTATGAAGCACTTCGTAGGGGATTTCTTCGATGGTGGCTGTCATAGCATCTACGGTGTTTACCGCACGGATGATTGCAGGCCAGCCTTCATAACGCATTTCGTTACGCACGCCAACGCTCTTCATATCGGGCACAGAAATAAAGTACTGCCAAACGGTTTCTGCCAGTCCGCATTTATCGAATTCTTCTCTTAAGATGGCGTCTGCTTCTCTTAATGCGTGCAGTCTGTCACGAGTGATAGCACCTAAGCAACGAACGCCCAGTCCGGGACCCGGGAAGGGCTGACGGTATACCATAGCGTGGGGCAGACCTAACGCTTCCCCAACCACACGAACTTCGTCTTTAAAGAGCAGTTTCACGGGTTCAACCAGTTCCATTGCCATATCGTCGGGTAAGCCCCCAACATTGTGATGGCTTTTTACGGGTTTGCCGCTTTCTGCCGCTTTGATGCTTTCTAAAATATCGGGATAAATGGTACCCTGTGCCAAAAACTCAATACCTTCCAGTTTGGCTGCTTCTTCATCAAACACCTTGATAAATTCGCCACCGATGATTTTACGTTTTTTCTCAGGGTCAGAAACTCCTGCCAGTAAATCTAAGAAACGGTCGGTAGCATCCACATAAATCAAGTTGGCATCCATCTGATTGCGGAACACTTCGATAACATCTTCCGATTCGCCTTTTCTCATCAAACCGTGATTTACGTGCACACAAACTAACTGTTTGCCGATGGCTTTGATTAACAGCGCTGCCACAACAGAACTGTCTACACCGCCGGATAAAGCCAACAGAACCTTTTTATCGCCTACCTGCTGCTGAACAAGGGCAACCTGCTCTGCGATAAATTTGTCTGCCAGTTCTTTTGTGGTGATACGTTCCATGGTATCGGGTCTTTTGTTGGTATCCATAATATCCCTCCTAAAATGTCATTTCAAATAATATGATTCTTAATTGTAACATAGTTTTTTCTGATTTTCAAGTAGTTATTCATAAGTTTTTAGAAAAAAATTTATGAAAAAAGACGGAATTTTCCAATTCCGTCTTTTCAAAAGCAAAACAGATGCATTTGCTCTCTTTCAGAGAACGCCGCGTACCCGAGTGTACGCAAGTGAACGTAAAAGCGGAAAGGTGCTGTTTTATTAGCCCACACCTCCATACAATCGGGTGAAGAAAATCAATCTATAACTCAAAAACCGAGCCCGAAGGGGTCATCCGAAGGCGTACCGAGTGTACGCCGAGCGATGAGGTTTTTGGGTTAGAGGAAGATTTTCAAACCCCCACCTTCATACAATAGGGCGCGAAAAAACAGATGCATTTCCGCTCTTTCAGAGAACGCCGCGTACCGAGTGTACGCAAGTGAACGTAAAGACGGAAAGGCGCGGTTTTTCAAGCCCCTACCTATATAAAAGATAGGTTTTTATTTTTCATTTTGACGTTTAGTACCAGTCCGATGGCAATTAAGTTGGTAACCATGGAGGAGCCGCCGTAGCTTAAGAAGGGCAAGGTAATGCCGGTGACGGGAGTTAAACCGATGGTCATACCGATGTTTTCAAAGGATTGGACTAAGAACATAGTACCAACGCCGATGGAAATGAAAGCACCCAAGTGGTCTTTGGCGTTGTAGCCGATATAGAAACAACGGAACACAATAAAGCAAATCAGTGCCAAAATGATGATTCCGCCCAAAAAACCGAATTCTTCACAGGCAACTGCATAGATAAAGTCGGTGTGTTTGGCAGGAAGGAAGTTATTCTGGGTTAAAATACCTTTGTAAGGACCTTGACCGAAGAGTTGTCCGGCGCCTACGGCAGTTTTGGACTGCATTACCTGATAACCGGACATCTGAGTGTCCAGCTCCGGATTTAAGAAGGTTAAAATACGGTTTTTCTGATAGTCTTTAAAAACAAACAACCATAGCACGGGGATGGTGACAGCAACGGCGCCTGCCAGTCCTACCAGGTATTTCCAGCTGATTTTCGCCACAAAAATCAACGCAAGGAAGATGGCAACAAAGACCATAGTTGTCCCAAAGTCAGGTTGCATCATTACCAATGCTACCAGTACTGCAATATGTGCAAATGCACACAGAACCACTTTGGGGTCATTGATACGTTCTTTATATTTATCAAGCTGGAAGCCGAAGGATAAAATAAAGCCAATTTTTACAATTTCTGCCGGTTGAATCCCAATGGGACCAAAGCGAATCCAGCTGTTTCCGCCCACTTCTTCAGCACCGGTACCGATGAAAAGCACCAGCAACAGCAAGAACACATCAATTCCGATGATATAAAGGTATTTGGAAGCCAAAAATTCATAATCCATAAAGGCTAAAAACAGGCAACAAATCAATCCTACTATGAAGGAGCCTGCCTGAATCATTACCTGCGTGTCACCGCCAACCAGAGATGCGGTGGCAGAAGACACCAAAAAGATACCGATGATACATAAAATACACACGGCACTCAGCAAAGGCATATCCAAACTTTTTAAAATTTGCCGAAATTTTTCCATATAGTTTCCTCATATCTGTGGGGAATTCCCACGAAATTTATCGTTTCCAGGTTTTAGTGGAAAATAACACCAACATCGGGAAAATTTCCAGTCTGCCCGTGAGCATCACCAAGGTGAGCACCAAGGTGGAAAAGGGAGAATAACAGGAGAAGTTGGAAGTAGGTCCAACTCCTGCCAGACCGGGACCGATATTGCTAAACGTTGCTACAACAGCAGTAAAATTGGTGGTAAAATCAAAATTATCCAGACAAATCACAAACAGCGCCAAAGCAAAAATTAAAATGTATGCAATAAAGAACACGGTGATTCCACGAAGGGTTTCATGCTCCAAGGGACGTCCGTTTAATTTCACTTTCGTGGTACATTTGGGATGAGTGAGTACCCTGATTTCTTTTAACACACTTTTAAAGAGCACCAGCACACGAGATACTTTGATACCGCCACCGGTACTGCCTGCACAGGCACCCACAAACATCAGTGCAACTAAAATCATCTGGGATAACTGGGGCCAGAGATTAAAGTCCACAGTAGAATACCCCGTGGTGGTAATGATAGATGCCACCTGAAAGGCACTGTAACGGACGGTATCTGCAGTGTTGCCCACCATGTGGAAAATATTCAGACAAACCAGTGCAATTGCCGCTATCACAATGAATAAGTAAGTGCGTACTTCTTCCATGGAGAATGCCGTTTTATACCGACGCATCAAGATGCAATAATAAAAGGCGAAATCCACCCCGAAAATCAACATAAATGCCGTCAATATCCACTGAATATAGGGGGAATAAGATGCACATCCCGAATTTAAAACGGAAAATCCGCCGGTACCTGCAGTGCCGAAGGTTAGGGTGATGGCAGTAAACCAGTCCATCCCGGGGTCACACATCAGCAAAGCAAACTGTGTCAGGGTGAGTCCTAAGTAGATGCTGTATAGAATTTTGGCGGTATTCTTCACGTGAGGCACTAATTTTCCAACCGAATGTCCGGGGCTTTCCGCACGAAGCAGATGCATGTTGTCTCCGCCGGATAAGGGCAGAAGCGCCACCAAAAATACGATAACCCCCATTCCGCCAATCCAATGGGTGAAGCTACGCCAGAACAACAGGGATTTTGGTAATGCTTCCACATCAGGCAGAATGGATGCACCGGTGGTGGTAAAGCCGGAGGCGGTTTCAAAAAGTGCATCGGTAAACAAGGGGATTTCTCCCGATAAATAAAAGGGGATCGACCCGAAAATACTTAAAAGAATCCAAGACAGTGCCACAGTAACGAAGCCTTCCTTGGCAAACATATTCTTTTCTTTGGAACGAATTAACGTGAGGGGAATCCCAACCAACAGACAAATTCCCATACAAAAGAGAAAGAGGAAGGGATTCTGCTCCCCAAAGCCTAAACTGCAAAGAAAAGGCAGAATCATACAGATTCCTTCAAAGTTGACCACCCAACCCAAGGTGTTCAGAATGATTTTATAATTCATAATAATCCTTCTATCTTAAAATATCGCTGATATCGTTAAAGCCCTTATGAGCGGTTACCACAATCACGGTGTCTCCCGGGAGCAGCATATCTTTTCCGCGGGGAGTGATAATGTTGCCCTGACGGTTGATACAGGCAATTAACACACCGGGTTTGATGGAAAGGGTTTCTAAAGTTTTGTTGGCAATGGGAGCATTTTCTAAGATGTTAAATTCCAATGCTTCTGCTTTGCCATCTAAAATCTCGTGCATGGTTTCAATATTGCTGCCGATGGAGTTGTTTTTCGCACGGACAAATCGTAAAATATATTCCGCCGTAATATCTTTGGGATAAATCACGGTATCAAGACCTAAATTGCTGATAACTTCATCGTAAGCAGTACGGTTGATTTTGGTGATGATTTTACCCTCAGTACGGGTTTTTACATATAAAGACAGCATCACGTTGGCTTCATCCAGATTGGTTAACGCCACAAAGGATTCTGTGGAATCAACCCCTTCTTCCAAAAGCAGACGGTTTTCGGTGCCGTCTCCGTGAATGATGGTTGCTTTTGGCACAATGGTGCATAATTCATCGCAACGTTTAAAATCCTGCTCAAGAATTTTAACGTCTATCCCGGCTTTTATGAGCAGATGGGCAAGATAAACCGCAGTTTCGCCGCCGCCCACAATCATGGTGTTTTTCACTTTACCGGTTTTTAATCCGATTTTTTTGAAAAACTGAGTGGCATCGTGCACAGTGCCAACAATGCTGACATAATCCCCTGCTTTTAACATAAAGTCACCACCGGGAATAAAGGCTTCTTCCCCACGTTCAACGCCGCAAATCAAGATATTGCCGCCCAACTGTCTTTGGGGAATTTCCATCAGTTTTAAATTACAAAGAGGCGATTTTTCAGAAATTTTAAATTTTAAAATTTCCACTCTGCCCTTGGCAAAGGTATCAATCTGCACCGCAGAGGGGAATCGAAGCAATCTTGCCATTTCCCGGGCGGCAATCAGCTCAGGATTGATAATCATAGCAAGGCCCAAATCTTCCTGGAAGAGCTGAATTTCTTCTTTATATTCCGGATTTCTCACTCTGGCAATGGTACTTACGTGACTTAATTTTCTGGCAATAAAGCAGGTTAAAAGATTTAGTTCATCCGAATTGGTTACGGCAATCAAAATATCTGCTTTTTTGATACCTGCTTCCTCTAAAACCTCTATGCTTGCCCCACTTCCCGTAATCCCCATCACATCATAGGAATTTACGGTGTCTGAGAGCACAGACTGTTTTAAATCAACCACCGTGATAGAATGTTCTTTTTCCGAGCTTAAACGTTCTGCCAACTTCTGACCGACTCTTCCTAAGCCCACGATAATAATATTCATAAATTCGCCTCATTTTTATACTGTTGTATTAAGCTACCTCATTATACATTATAACAAATCGATTTTTTAAAGTCAAGAAAATCACAAAAATATCAAAAAAAGCAAAAAACAGCCTTCCAAAAAATGAAAGACTGTCTTCTGCAATAAGGAAAATGAGATTATCCGATACAAAACCTTACAGGTCTTTTTCCATTTCTTCCTGAATTTCGGAGAATGCGGAAAGCATGGGTTTTACATCTTTTCCTTTTAGCTTTCTGTCCACATAGTTTCTGGTGATTTTATAAACCAGACCGGACAGTGCCAATACCCCAATCAAGTTGGGCACCATCATCAAACCGTTGAAGGTGTCGGAAATATCCCAAGCTAAGGAAGAAGTGAGCAGTGCACCTGCAAAAATGGTTGCCAGATGCAGGATTTTATATACCATTTTGGATTTTACGCCGAATAAGTATTCCCACGCTTTGGAGCCGTAGTGATCCCAGCCTAAAACGGTAGTGAATGCAAACAGCAAAATCGCAATGGCGATGAAACGTTCACCCCAGATACCAAAAAGACCGTTGAATGCTTTTGCAACTAAAGTGGCATCGGTGATACCTTCCTGCAAAGCACCGGTGTCTAAGTTAATCATACCGGAGGTTAATACCACCAGAGCGGTCATTGTACAAACAACCATGGTATCTGCAAACACTTCAAAAATACCCCAGAGACCCTGACGTACAGGCTCTTTTACGTTGGAATTACTATGTACCATTACGGAAGAACCAAGACCTGCTTCGTTGGAGAATACCCCACGTTTGCAACCCTGGGTTACAATGTCTTTCACCACAATACCGCTAACACCACCAAGTGCTGCAGGAACACTAAACGCATATTTAAAGATGGCAGAAAATGCTGCGCCAATCAACTGATAGTTTGCAATAATTACAGCAACACTGCCAACCACAAAGAGCACTACCATAAAAGGTACCACTTTTTCTGCAAAAGCGGCAATTCTTTTTAAACCGCCAATAATAATCAAAGCAGCAATTACCAATAACACAATGCCAATTACCAAATGGTAAACAGATACACCTTCATACAGCACGTGAGAAGACAAGGCAGGGATGTCAAACGCGGAGACCATATTCACAACAATTTTGTTAATCTGACCCATTGCGCCGATACCGAAGGATGCTAAAATTGCAAAGATACTGAATAAAATTGCTAAGATTTTACCAAGCCATTTGCAGCCTTTTTTCTTACCCAGGCCATCTTCTAAGAAGTACATTGCACCGCCGGACCATTCGCCGTCTTTGTTTTTTCTGCGGTAGAAAATACCAAGCACGTTTTCGGAGTAGTTGGTCATCATACCGAAGAATGCAGCAATCCACATCCAGAATACCGCACCGGGACCCCCTGCAACAATTGCAGTGGCAACCCCCGCAATATTACCGACACCAATGGTGGCAGCCAACGCGGTACAAAGTGCCTGAAACTGAGAAATGGATTTTCCTTTTACTTTCCCGGAAACGTCTTTGGAAAAGAGTTTTCCCAAGGTTTCGGAGAACCAATGACCAATATGGGTAATCTGAAATACCCCTGTTACTAAGGTCATGACAACACCTGTTAAGAGCAGAAGATACAAACCTTTGCCCCAAACGAAGGAATTGATTTTGCTGTTAAAGTCTGTTAACCAGTTTAAAAATTCCATAATTCTTCCCTTCCTTATATGAAAAAAATTTTATTTTTGAATAAAAAAACGGAGTCCTTATGAAATCATAAAAACTCCGAATATTCCGCATTACACAGAAATAGCCATTTTTCAAAAGAAATGACTGTTTTCTCCGTCCTTTTGCCTGAGAGATTAGCTCTTTTAAGCTTTACACCTTCGGCATCCTTTGTCTTTTCCTCTTTTTGGTTGAGGGAAAAGGGACTTCTCCGGAGCGCTATCCGTCTGCAGTCTTTGCTAAAAGCGCCTGAGAGAGTTACTCCTTCGGCAAGGCATCCGCCTTTCTCCTGCATCCTTCACTTAGCACAATATGAAATTGTCTATGAGGTAGTATAAACCTTTTTTTGTGAAATGTCAACTCTTTTTTTACAACTTTTTTTGAAGATTTTGTCGTAAAATGGTTGTTATTCTTTGGTTAATTCCTTAATTTCTTGAGAGTCGTGGTCATCACGAATCACTGCCTGCTTGATGATTTTTACATCTTTTTTGTGATAAGTGCCCACTGCTTCGGTGTCGGAAGACACGGCACGAATCATGCCGGTAATCACGTTCACGTCAATAACGGTACCTTCGCCGCCACCGGGCAATTTTACAATGGAGCCGTGGCGGGGAGTGTCTTTCCACATATCTTCATAGGAAGCCTGTTCATAATTTAAGCAACACATCAGACGTCCGCAAGCACCGGAAATTTTGGTGGGATTTAAGGATAAGTTCTGGTCCTTTGCCATTTTGATGGAAACAGGTTTAAACTCACACAGGAAGGTGGAGCAACAGCACTGACGTCCGCAGGGCCCGAAGCATTTTAACATTTTTGCTTCATCACGCACACCAATCTGGCGCAATTCAATTCGGGTGCGGAACACTCCTGCTAAATCTTTTACCAGTTCACGGAAGTCCACTCTGCCGTCTGCAGAAAAATAAAACAGCACTTTACTGCGGTCAAAGGTGTATTCCACTTCTAAAAGATTCATTTCCAAGCCGTGTTTTTTGATTTTTTCTTCTGCAATCCCAAAGGCTTTTTTCTCTTTTTCTTTATTTTCTGCCAACTGTTTGGCATCCTCTTCGGTGGCAATACGAATTACGGGTTTTAACGGAGGCACCAAATCCTCTTCGGATACCATGGAATTCCCACGGACAACCTTTCCGTATTCTAAGCCACGGGCAGTTTCCACAATGACCGAGTCCTCTGCCGTTACGGTGAGACCGTTGGGGTCAAAGTAGTACACTTTGCCGAAATCTTTAAATTTGACACTGATTACTTCTATCATTGACTAATAAATCCTTTCTTCACAGAGATGTCCCTTCATACGAAGGAGGGCGCCCAGCACAGAAATGGCATAATTACCGTTGTGCGCCAGGGCTTTTGCCAAAGCTTTCACGTCCTCATATAAGGCAGACGCTTCCGATAAGCTGATATTTGGAATATCGCTCCAATCAGCGTTTTTCCGATGCGTTTTATCCTGCAAAGAAGCATCATAGATGAGAGACAACAAAATGTCTGTCACCCGAGAAACTTCTTTTTCGTAAGTGAGGAAATCTTGGTATAAACGAACCACGTCTTTCGAAGACCTGTTCTTTATCAAAAAACTTGCATCCCGAAGGATTGCCGTTCTCATTTGCTTATAATCTTCCGATTGTGCCAGCGCCAAGGCTTCGGTCACCGACCCTTTGGACAAAGCCAACACCTCATCGGAAGGAATGGGTAAGTTCTGTTTGGTAAAATATTCTTTTAATTCGAGGGGACTAAGCTGGGGACAGCGGATTTGCACCCCTCGGGACAAAATCGTTGGTAAAAGACCTGAAAGGGAATTGGTCACCAACAAAATCATTGCATACCGAGGAGGCTCTTCCAACACCTTAAGCAAGGCATTTTGGGCTCCCACAGTCATTTTTTCGGCATCTTTTATCAGATAGATTTTTTTGGAAAACAAAAAGGGTTGCAAATAAATTTCGGTGGTCAATTCCCGAATCTGATTCACCGAAATGGAGCGATCTCCTTCTAAAATGCGAATATCTTGTGTGGAAAAAAACTGTTTGCAGGCGGCACAAACGCCGCAACCTGTGTGATGTTCACACACGATTGCTTTGGCAAATTCCAGCGCCAGGGTGGTTTTGCCAATCCCATCGGCACCGTGAAAAATATAGGCGTGGCTCAGTTTTCCCGTAGAAAGCGCCGTTTCCAACAGCTTTTTGGGAAGAGCTTGCCCGATAACCGCATCAAACATTTTCTTTTGATCCTCGTCTTTCTTAGGGTAATTGAAATTTCAAATCATACAACTCTCTTAAAACATAGCGCTTGTAAAAAAACTTGCTCCTCAAATTTTAATGAATAGTGAAAAATGAAGAATGAAGAATTATGGTGGCAGGCTTCGCCTGCATCATATCATGCGCCCATAGGGCGCCACCGCAATTATTCATTATTCACTATTCATTCTTCATTATTCTCGATAATATCTCTTTCTCTCTTGCGCGCATTACCACTTTATCTTCATCTACCATATGGTCATAGCCGAACAGATGAAGCAATCCGTGAAGGGTGAGATAACAAAGCTCTCTTTGATAAGTGTGACCGTATTCTTCTGCCTGCTCCGCGATTTTCTCGTGGGAAAGCATCAAATCCCCCAACACGACCAATCCGCTTTCAGGGTCGTAATCATACTCCTGCAAAGGCTCCGAAAGCACTTCGGGTTGGCTGTAAAAGAGCATGGGAAAAGACAGCACATCGGTGGGTTTATCAATGTCTCTTTGCTCACGGTTTACCTGACGGATGGTTTCGTTATCCGTCACAGTGACGGTTAAGAGCACCGAGAAATCGGGGTTTAACACGTCAAGACACTGATTTAAAAAATCGGTCAGTTCCTCCTCTTGGGAGAAAACCTCTTCCACTTCGTTATAAAACTCAATGTTATGCATATTGTTCCTCTTTAATAAAGTACCTGCTGGTCACGTTTTTCGCCCAAAAAGGCAATGCCATGCACCTCAGGACCTGCATTTACCACAATACAAGGACCGATTAAGGCAGCTTCCGCAGGTTTTTCTTTCAGCACATCCTTGGCAAGTTTCGAAAAGTCCTTACCGTCATTTTTTCCGTGTAAAATAATATAGTTTTTGTCGACACCGATGCGTTCTTCCGCAATGTTGCAAAGAACGTCCATTGCTTTATTCAAGCCGCGAACCTTCTGCGCAGTCACAGAATCGCCGCCGGTTAAACACATAATGGGTTTAATCCCCAGAAGTTCCCCTGCAACAGCAGCTGCGCCACCGATTCTGCCTGATTTTTTCGCATATTTCAAATCAAACACGGTGAAATAAAGTTCCAGACGGGAAAACCAGTCTTCCAAATAATTTAAGATGATTTCCGCAGGCTTTCCTTCTTTTGCCATCTTGGCTGCCATGAGTACGGGATGACCGTAACAATAGCTGTAAGTGCCGGAATCCACCACAGTGATGTTCATTTTGCAATCGGGCATATCTGCAAAAAACATTTTCCGCGCCAACTGGGCGGAATTGTTGGTGGAAGAAGCCTTGGCATTGATGGTAACGATGATGAGATCGGTTACATCATCTTTATATGCCGCTTTGATGGCATCCAAAAACTCAAAGGGAGGAATCTGCGCCGTGGTGGGGATTTCGTCCCCTTCGGGCAGAAGGTCATAAAATTCCTCTTTGGTAAAATCATAAGCTTCTTTATATTCTTTTTGATCGATGGTAATGGTCATAGGGAGCAGGTGGATATCATATTTCTGAGCTGTTTTTAAGTCAATATCACTGGCAGTATCCACGCAAATTCTGATTTTTGACACGAATATTCTCTCCTTCTGTGGGCATAGTTCTCTCACTATAATCTATATCATCGTATATTATACAATAGTTTTTGAAAAATAGCAAGATGATTTTGAAAAATTTTTTCAAGAAAATCTTCTAAAAAACGGCAAAAACAGTTGAAATTTTCAAAAATGTGTTGTATAATATATAATTGACCAAGTTCGTGAGAGCAATCTCTGAAAGAATCAGGTCGTCCCTTTTAAAAAAACTAAAATTATAAGAGGTGTTATTCCGCAATGGAAATCAAAATTACCAAAACTCAGAACCCCGCTCAAAAACCCGACCAGTCCAACTTAGGCTTCGGTAAAATTTTTACCGACCATATGTTTGAAATGGAATATACCGAGGGAATCGGTTGGCACGATGCCAAAATCGTTCCCATCCATAACTTGAGCTTACATCCTGCCTGCATGGTATTCCACTACGGTCAGGAAATGTTTGAAGGCTTGAAAGCATACCGCGGAAAAGACGGTAAAGTGCGTCTATTCCGCCCTGATATGAATGCAAAACGTACCAATAATACCAATGACCGTCTCTGCATTCCCCACATTCCCGTGGAAGATTTTGTGGAAGCGGTAAAAGCTGTGGTAAAAGTGGATGAAGACTGGATTCCCACCGCAGACGGTACTTCCTTATATATCCGTCCCTTCATCATTGCAACCGATGAATTTTTGGGCGTTGCACCCTCTAAAACCTACAAATTTATGATTATTCTTTCTCCCTCCGGAGCGTACTATGCAAGCGGTCTGGCTCCTGTTGGCATCTGGATTGAAGACGAGTATGTTCGTGCCGTAAAAGGCGGTATCGGTTTTGCAAAAACCGGCGGTAACTATGCGGCATCTTTAGCAGCTCAGGTGAAAGCACACGATGACGGCTATTCTCAGGTGCTCTGGTTAGACGGTGTGGAAAGAAAATACATTGAAGAAGTGGGCGCTATGAACATTTTCTTCAAAATTGACGGTAAAATTGTTACCCCCGAATTAAACGGTTCCATCTTACCCGGCGTTACCCGTGACAGCGTAATTCAGTTGTGCAAAAAAATGGGTTACACTGTGGAAGAAAGAAAAATCAGCGCCGAAGAGCTGATTGCCGCTCAGAAAGCAGGCAAACTGGAAGAATGTTTCGGTTCCGGTACTGCAGCGGTAATTTCTCCCGTTGGCAAACTGCGTTATAAAGACGATGTAATGCTCATCAATAACAACGAAATCGGTCCTGTATCCCAAAAATTATACGACACCATCACCGGTATCCAGTGGGGTAAAGTGGAAGACGATATGGGTTGGACCGTAGAAGTGAAATAAATTCGGGCGGTTCCCCTAAGATACGGCAAAGCACAGGAAACAAAAAAATCTTGTGTTTCCCGATACCAAAAGAATCAGGAGTGTAGAGATATGCAGGTAAACGGCTTTAAAAAATCCATATTCGGCGGCCTCAAGGAAGAGGAAGTATTAAGCTACTTAGACCAGATGTCCCGTGATGTGGAAACGAAAATCCGCAACAAGGATGACGATATCCGTGAACTGAAAAAGGAGCTTTCCGAAAAGAAAAATACCATTTCGGACTTAGAAAAGAAGCTGAAATCCCAAAAAACTGCACACGAGGAAGAAATTGCCCGTGTGGAAAAGGAATCAGCCGAAAAAATCGAGAGCGCCAAAGAAGAATTCCGCAAAGAAAAAGAAGAGCTTCAGAAACAGTTTCTCGAGCTGAAAGAGCAGTTTACCATGGAACGTGATAAAATCGGACGGGCTTTGCTCACCGCCGAAGGTGCGGCAGACAAAATCGTGGAAGATGCCGTGCGGGAAGCAGACGAAATGATTGCAGATGCCAGACGTAAGGTGGATGCAGAAAAAGAACGTTATAAGCAGTCCAGAGCGGAGTTAACCGATTTTACCCAGAATATCCAGAAGTTGATGGAACGGTTTTCCGAAGACCTCAAAGAACGTTTAGAGTAAAGGCTTGTAAAACCGCGCATAATCCGCTAATCTCACCACTCGGCGTACACTCGGTACGCCTTCGGGCGTTGTCAAGGCGTTGCCTTGATTTAATTTTCGGATTCTGCATCAGTTTTCCTGCACCTCATGAAAATATGGCACTCTTATTACGAATAATCAATAGAAAGGCATGAGTTTTTACTCATGTCTTTTTGTTTTATAAGGTGAAATTGTTTTTCAAACAATTGGATTAAAATGCCTTTTGCTATCAAACAACCTCACCTCTCGGCGTACTGTTATGCTGTACGCAGTACTACGCTTTCGGGTAACCCCTATCGGGTTTGGTTGATTGATTCTGCGTCCTTTTCCTACACCCCTTATAAAAAACACTCGGTACGCCTTCGGGTTCGGTTGAAAGAAGAAATAATAAAAAAGGTGGTGCCCTTTGGGCACATTGTAGGGGACGACGTCCTCGGCGTCCCGCAATTTCAACCAAAAGGTGTGTCCCTTTTGGTTGGTAAAACCGACAACCCACAAAAAAACCTCTCAGTCAGCTTTGCTGACAGCTCTCCTAAAAGGAGAGCCTTTCCTTGGATTGATTTGGTTTTCGGGTTCTCCATCCTATAATGGTTGGCAACGCCAACCCACCGAAATTATTCATTATTCACTCTTCATTCTTCATTTTTTTAAAAAAAGCGGTTGCAAAATTCAATCCGATGTGTTATACTGATACTTGGAAAGGTGTTGATTGTTGTGAGTCGTATCGCAATCCTTGGCTCCGGCAGTTGGGGCTGTGCCCTTGCACATACATTATCCGGGCGTAATGACATTATCATCTGGTCTTATTTTCCTGAAGAAACCGAGGCGTTAACCAGAGACAGAGAAAACAAACAATTTTTGCCCGGCGTGAAGCTGACAGACAATATTTCGTTTACTTCTGATATGAAGGAAGCCGTGAAAAACGCTGACTTTATCGTGTTTGCGGTGCCTTCCTTTGCTATTCGTTCCACGGCAAAAACCGTGGCACCCTTATTTGATACCGAAAAGCAGATTGCAATTTGTGTGGCAAAAGGATTAGAAGAGGAAACTCTCTTTACGTTAACCGAAGTAATCGAAGATGAACTTCCCGAAGGAAGCCACGTTTGTGCCTTATCGGGTCCCACACATGCAGAAGAAGTGGGACGGGATTTACCCACCACCATTGTGGCGGCTTGTCCCAGCGAAGAAGTGTCTTTAGCGGTGCAATATGCCTTTATGAATGAAAATTTTCGTGTCTACACCTCCACCGACAGTAAGGGCGTGGAGCTTGGCGGCACTGTGAAGAATATTATTGCCTTATGTGCCGGAATTTCCGACGGTTGCGGCTACGGAGATAACTCCAAAGCGGCTTTAATGACCCGTGGAATGTACGAAATTGCCAAACTTGGCGTTGCCATGGGCGGAAAATTGGAAACTTTTTACGGCCTCTCCGGTATGGGTGATTTAATTGTAACCTGTACCAGTATGCACTCTCGTAACCGCCGTTGCGGTATGTTAATCGGTGGCGGAATGAAGCCGGAAGATGCCATGAGTGAGGTCAACATGGTGGTAGAGGGCATCAAATGCTTAAAAGCTGTAAAAAGAGCGTCCGAAAAATACAATGTGGATATGCCCATCATCAACGAAGCATATCAGATTATCTATGAAGGCAAAAATCCCAAAGAATCCGCTGTGAATCTGATGATGCGGGATAAAAAATCCGAGCAGTAACAGTGATGGCAAAGTGCAAAAATAGCTGAAAATGCCAAAAATCCAACGAAAGGGACGGTTTTACCGTAACGGGGTGATGCAAAATGTATAGCATTTATAAATCCTTTGACGGAAAAATTCAACAGATTTCAGAAATTGAGAAAGACTGTTGGATCAATTTTGTGGATCCTGACGATAAGGATACCCGTTTCCTGACAGAACAGTTGGGAATTGATAAAGACTTTATCCGTTCCTCCTTGGACGAAGAAGAAATGTCCCGTGTTGAAACCGATGATAACGGCACCACCTTAATCATTGTGGATATTCCCGCTCCCGAAAAAGAAGAGCACGTGGGAAACACCATTTTATTTGAAACCCTGCCCTTATCCATCATCGTCAATAAAGACTATATCATCACCATTTGTAACGACGAAACCGCCATTTTAAAGGCATTTGCAGACGGGGTGGTGAAGCAGGTGCACACCAACTTAAAAACCCGTTTTATCCTGCAAATTTTGTATCGTGTGGCAAGTAAATACCTGTTTTATTTAAAACAGATTGATAAAATTTCAAGTTATGTGGAACGTCAGCTCCACCGCTCTATGAAAAACAAAGAGTTAATTCAGTTACTCGATCTGGAAAAATCTCTGGTGTTCTTCTCCACCTCTTTAAAGGCGAACGAAATCACCATGCAGAAGATTCGTCGCGGAAAATTTATCCGTTTATACGAGGAGGACGAAGACCTGTTGGAAGATGTATTAATCGAAACCAATCAGGCAATCGAAATGTCCAATATCTATTCCAACATTTTGTCGGGTACCATGGACGCTTTTGCTTCGGTTATCTCCAACAACTTAAATATCGTAATGAAGGTGTTGGCGTCCATCACCATCTTAATGGCGATTCCCAACATCGTAACCTCTTTCTACGGAATGAACATTCAGGGAGGAATTCCGCTGGATCAGTTCTGGTGGTTCCCACTGGCAATTTCCGTAGTTGCGATCTGTGTGGCTGCGTGGATTTTAATTAAGAAAGACATGCTCTAGGTCGTGGAAAAAAATTCTATCGGCTCCAGCCGCACGAAAAAACAGCAAAATATACTCCAAAACCCTTGATTTTCAAGGGTTTTTGTATCCTTAGAAAAAACACAAAAAAATGAGGCAAATTTGGTTAAAATGAAAAAAATAAGAACTTTTCGCATCATCACCTTAGGTTGCAAGGTAAATCAATATGAATCAGAAGCGATGGCACAGCAATTTCTTCGGGCAGGGTATCAGACTGCTAAATCGGGAGAAGCTGTGTCTGTTTCGGTGGTGAATACCTGTTCAGTCACCAATATCAGCGATAGAAAATCCCGTAAGCTGATTCGTCAGTGTGTGAAAAACAGTGAGCTGGTTGCTGTGTGCGGATGTTACGCACAAGCAAAACCGGAGGAAGCTTCCCAAATTGAGGGCGTGGATTTAGTGATTGGAAACGGCAACAAACACAAGCTGTTTGCTCTCATTGAGGAGTGTTTGCAGGCAAAGGAAATGGAAAAATCTTCCAAAAACAACAAAACAACCCTTGCCGAACTCACTGCAGAAACCTCATTTGACAGCATCCCCATTACCGAATATCGGGATAAAACCAGAGCCATTTTAAAGATCCAGGATGGCTGTAATTCCTTCTGTTCTTACTGCATTATTCCCTATGTGAGAGGGCGGCTAAGAAGCCGAAATCCCTTGGAAATACTGGAAGAAGCGAGACTTTTAGCCAAAAACGGATACCAGGAAATTGTGCTGGCAGGAATTCATGTTTGTAAATACGGAATTGATTTTCCACCCGATTCTGACATCTGCGATTTAACCGATTTATTGAAAAAATTAGAAAAAATTGATGGAATTTGTCGAATCCGTTTAAGCTCTATCGAACCCTTTGCGTTCCACGAAAAGTTTTTTCACCACTATGCAAAATCTAAAAAACTATGCCCATCTTTCCACATTTCTCTGCAAAGTGGTTCAGACACCGTTCTAAAACGAATGAATCGGCATTATACCGCCCAATATTACTTAAAAACCGTGGAAAAACTCAGAGAAATCAAGCCCGAAACTACCATTACCACTGATGTTATCGTAGGATTTCCGGGAGAAACAGAGGAAGAATTCCAACAAACTCTTGATTTCGTAAAGAAAGTGGGCTTTTTAAAGGTCCACACCTTTCCCTATTCCAGACGTTCGGGAACGGTGGCAGACGGTATGCCTGAGCAGATTCCCCAAACTATCAAAGAAAAGCGCAGTAAAGCGTTATTAGCAATATCCGAAGAGCTGGAACAGAATGTGTTAAATACATTCTTAGGAAAAACACTAAACGTACTGGCAGAAGAAGAAAAAACAGGAAAAAATGGCGAAAAATCAGGGGTTTACGGACTCAGCGAAAATCATTTACCGGTGATTTTAGAAGGGGAGGGGATTTTGGAAAATAAAATCTATCAAGTAATCCCCTACCGCACTGACGGCGTCTTTCTATATGCCAAAGTTTCTGACTAATTATATGAAAAAAGCACGAAATTTCAAGGGATTTCGTGCTTTTTAATTTGGTGGTAAATAATTCTGTTGGAAAAAATGTGACAATTCCTGCTCAAACAACATTCTTATTCCTTTTTCCCCAGTCTGCGGAAGATGCAATCAAACAAAACTGCTCCCCAAACTCCCTGACACACCAGCGTTACTGCCAAAATCAACAAATATCGGGCATCCGATATGTTTTGGTCTGCCTTTGCAATCACAATTCCAACTAATGTGAGAACAATCGCTGCACGAAGAAACCACCCAAGCAGCGAAATACACCGTTTTTCTACGGTTTTTAATCCATCTCTAAGTTTCATGGTAAAAATCCCTCCTGTCTGCTGTTTTAGGCCTTTATGCTAACTTCGGGATATGATAAAACATATCTTTGAATGTTCCACGGGGAACAATTTTCGGTTCAAAAGGCAAAGTACACAAAAAAAATATTTTTTTATGAAAAACTATGGACTTTTTTGCTGTTTTATGGTACAATTATCGGTACCACACCTATTTTTTAGATGGAAAACAACTGCCTTTTGTTCCACGAGGAACAATTTTGGCAGAAATTACATGAACTAATGTAACAAACAGCATGTTCCACGGGGAACATTTCGCATTCACTTTTAAATAGCGTAGCAGAAAGAAAGGTCAAAAAAATGGGAAAAATTATTGCAGTTGCCAACCAGAAAGGCGGCGTGGGAAAAACCACTTCTGCCATCAATATTGCTGCCTGCTTAGGGCATTTCGGCAAAAAGGTTCTGCTCATTGATGCAGACCCTCAGGGAAATGCAACCAGTGGCGTTGGGGTGGACAAAGAGAGCGTTGAAACCTCATTTTATGACGTTCTGATTGGAAATGAACCCATTAAAAACTCAGTAATTGCAACGAATTTTGAGAATTTATGGGTTTGCCCCTGTAACATTGAATTAGCAGGTGCCGAAGTGGAATTAGTCAGCTTCAGCGACCGTGAATTTCAGTTTACCAAGTCTTTGGAACCGGTACGGGATGAATACGATTATGTGATTGTGGATTGTCCACCATCTTTAGGGCTTATCACCATCAACATCTTATCAGGCTCCGATTCCATTGTGATTCCGTTGCAGTGCGAATATTTTGCGCTGGAAGGGCTCAGTCAGCTGATGAATACCTTAAGAAAAATCAAATCCCGTTACAATGAAGATTTAGAAATTGAAGGGGTAGTGCTGACCATGTATGACGGCAGAACCAATTTAACCCTTCAGGTGGCAAGTGAAATTAAAAAATACTTCGGAGACAAGGTGTTTAAATCACCCGTTCCCAGAAGTGTTCGTTTGGGAGAAGCACCCAGCTACGGAGAACCGATTTTATATTATGATAAGCGTTCCCGTTGCACCGAAGCTTACTTACAGATATCGGAGGATATCATCAATCATAATGACTAGAAAACCGTAAAAACCATTGCAAACACTGGGTTTTTCATCCTTTTTCAGAATCCATTTGAAAGAAAAACCACAGCAAAAAGGTAAGAAAAGAGGAACATAGATATGACAAAAAAAGGCGGACTTGGCCGCGGACTTTCTTCACTTTTGGAAGAAAAAATTGATACCGGCTCCGGAAAAGTCCATGAACTTTCCATTATGGATATTGAGCCAAACCCCACTCAGCCGAGAAAAGATTTTTCGGAAGAAGCATTGAGTGCGTTGGCAGATTCCATTGCAGAGGTTGGAGTGTTATCACCCATTCTGGTAAGAAAAAAAGAGAACGGATTATATGAAATCATTGCAGGGGAACGCCGCTGGCGTGCTTCCAAGCTGGCAGGGAAGAAAAAAATTCCCGCCATTGTGAAGGATTATGAAACCCGTGAGGTAATGGAAATTGCCTTAATTGAAAACCTGCAGCGAGAAGACTTAAATCCCTTGGAAGAAGCTATGGGGTATCAGACTTTAAAGGAACAGTTTGGCTTAACTCAGGAAGATATTGCCAAACGAGTATCCAAAAGCCGTTCCACCGTGGCGAATATTTTAAGAATTTTAAATCTGCCTGATTTCGTGTTAAAAGAAATCAAAGCAGGAAAAGTGTCTTTAGGACACGCAAAAGCCCTGTCTTCCTTAGAATCGGACGAAGGGAAGAAACTGCTCCTTTATGAAATTGTGAAAAACGAGATTTCCGTAAGAGATGCAGAAGAATTGGCAAAAAAACTTTCCGAGAAAAAACGTACCAATTTAATCAAAAAAACCTTGAAAAAAGACCCCAATCTGATTGAGGTGGAAACTCAATTAACCCAGAAATTCGGCACCAAAGTGCAGATTAAGAGCGGTAAAATCAAAAGCAAGATTGAAATTGAGTACTACACTCAGGATGATTTAAAACGTATCATCGATTTATTTTAGTATAGCTCTGCGCAACAAAGTTTTAAAAAAACAAAAAAGCTTTTTGATACCTTTTAAAGCAGAATCAAATAAACAAAAGATGCATTTCAAAGCGCTTGATAAAAATTGTACAAATTATCGAGCTTGACGGCTCAAATTCCATTATGTTATAATAGAATGTGTCGCTAATCATCCCCAAACGAGGGCGGACGGAACACCGCCGAAGGCGATACCAAAAAAAGGAGAAATATTATGCTGGACTTAAAACGTATCCGTGATGAAAAAGAAGAAGTAAAACGTCTTTTAACCATTAAAAAAGCAGATATTAACTTATTGGAAAAAGTAAGCGAATTAGATGAAAAAAGAAGAGCGCTCACTTTCCAGGCAGAAAACTTAAAAAATAAACAGAATACTGTTTCCAAAGAAATTCCCAAACTGAAAAAGGAAGGCAAAGACGTGGCTCCCATTTTCCAGGAAATGAAGGAATTATCCGAACAGATTAAAGGGATGGACAAAGAGCTTTCCGAAATTCAGGAAGAATTGCAGGCTACCTTATTAAAAATCCCCAACACCCCTGCAGATTGCGTGCCGGACGGTAATTCTGATGAAGATAACAAAGAAATCAGAAAATGGGGCACTCCCAGAGAATTTGATTTTGAGTTCAAACCTCATTGGGACATTGGCGAAAACCTTGGTATTCTGGATTTTGAAAGAGGAGCAAAGATTACCGGTTCCCGTTTCACCGTATATAAAGGATTGGGAGCAAGATTAGAAAGAGCTGTCATCAGCTTCTTCTTAGACACTCACACCCAGAACGGTTACACCGAAATTTTACCTCCTTATATGGTAAACCGCGCATCCATGACCGGTACCGGCCAGCTTCCCAAATTTGAAGAAGACGCTTTCTCTTTAAAGAATTGTGATTACTTTATGATTCCCACTGCAGAAGTACCTGTTACCAATCTGCACAGAGATGAAATCTTAAAGAAAGAAGAATTACCTATCAAATACTGTGCATACTCCGCATGTTTTCGTGCAGAAGCAGGTAGCGCAGGCCGTGATACCAGAGGCTTAATCCGTCAGCATCAGTTTAACAAGGTGGAATTGGTGAAATTCTCTAACCCTGAAAATTCTTTTGAAGAATTGGAATCCTTAACCAATGATGCAGAAAGACTGCTCCAGTTATTAGGCTTACCTTACAGAGTAGTTCTGCTTTGCTCCGGTGACTTAGGCTTCTCCTCTGCAATGACTTATGACTTGGAAGTTTATCTTCCCAGCTATGGCAGATATGTGGAAATTTCTTCCTGCTCTAACTTTGTGGACTATCAGGCAAGAAGAGCCAACATCAAATTTAAAGAAGATATTAACTCCAAACCCCAGTTTGTGCATACCTTAAACGGTTCCGGTTTAGCAGTTGGCAGAACCGTGGCAGCCATTTTGGAAAACTATCAGAACGAAGACGGTTCTGTAACCATTCCCGAAGTGCTGCGTCCGTATATGGGCACTGATATTATTAAGTAATAATGAAGAATGAATAATTGAGGTGGGTTGGCGTTGCCAACCATTTAGCCCTCTCAGTCAGCTTTGCTGACAGCTCTCCCTGAGGGGAGAGCCTTATGATGCAGGCTTTGCCTGCCACCATAATTATTCACTATTCATTGTTCAATATTCATTGCTGCAAAGTGCCATACCAAAAAAACGGCAAGACACTATATTGGAAGTTTGTATATCCCTTCAAAAGTGCCATACAAAAAAAATGGCGAGATGCTATATCAAAAGTTTGTACAACCCTTCAAAAGTGCCATACTAAAAAGATGTCAAGAGGGTTTGTAACAAAAAGTAAAAAACATTTTTAGAATTATTATGTAAACCACGTTGTTGGAAAACCCTTAGGGAACTTGGGAAAGGTTTTCCACACAAAATAAAAAAATATTCCACAAAAAATGTGGATAAATCATAAAAATGAGGTGAAATCACTTGTTTTCCACAGATGAACTCTACGAAAAGGTAGTAGACATAATAAAAAGTGAAATTTCCCCGGTGGCATACAGTACCTGGTTTACCTCTGTCACCCCGGAAAAGATAGAAAACAATATATTTTATTTTCGCGTTCCCATTGAATATACCCGTGATATGATCACAAAAAAATACTCCGAATTGGTAAAAACTGCAGTGGTAACTGCATCCCAAGGCAGAATTTCTGATTTCATGTTTTTGGTGGATGACAGAAGAAATGCTCCTTCTGTGTTAGACCGTTTTTCCGATACTCAGGATGAATTATCCACGTTAAACAAAAAATATACTTTCCAGAATTTTGTTATTGGAGAATCCAACCGTTTTGCCCATGCTGCAGCAATTGCCGTAGCAGAAAGTCCGGCAGAAAACTATAACCCCTTATTTATCTATGGTGGTGTTGGATTAGGCAAAACTCATCTGCTGCATGCAATCGGTAACAGAATCAAAGAAAATGATCCTACAAAAAAAGTGTTGTATCTGACCTCGGAATCCTTTACGAATGAGTTTATTGATTCCATTAAATCCGGTCAGAATACCTCATTCCGTGATAAACTTCGTAATATTGACGTATTGATGGTAGACGATATTCAGTTTATCGGCGGAAAAGAAGGTACGCAGGAAGAATTTTTCCATACCTTTAATCATTTATATCATAATGACAAACAGATTGTGTTATCTTCCGACCGTCCTCCTAAGGATATCAGAACCTTGGAAGAACGCTTAAGAACCCGTTTTGAAGCAGGGTTAATGTGTGATATCAATGCACCTGACTTAGAAACCAGAATCGCCATTTTAAAGAAGAAAACCGAGGAAGAAAATTTTCCGATTGATGATGAAATTATCCAGTTTATTGCCACCAAAATCAAATCCAATGTACGTGAATTGGAAGGTATTTTTACCAGATTGGTTGCCTTAACCAAGTTATCGAAAAAGGAAATTACCAAAGAACTGGCAGAAGATGTTATTAAAGTTATTATTGCAGATTCCAAAAAAGCAAAACCGGGTATTGAAACGGTGATGGTGGAAACTGCAGGCTACTTTAACATTGATCCCCAGCTTTTAAAATCTTCTTCCAAAAAGAAAGAAATTGTAAAAGCCCGTCAGGTGGCAATGTTCTTAGCAAGAGAAGTGTTGGAAATGAGCTTGCCCAAAATCGGGGAAGAATTTGGCGGAAGAGACCATTCCACCGTAATGTATTCCATTGAAAAAATCAAGGAAGCTCGTAAATCTGACGCTTATATTGATACCATTATTGAAGAAATCACCGGTTTATTAGAAGATTAATTCTTTTAGGATAACACTATTGTAAGATAGCAGAACTTGAAGGTTTATTTTTCTATTTTCTGATACCCTCTTTTTCAGGATAACACTATGATAAAATAGCATGAATCCAGAAGATAACACTTCTATGAATTGATACCCTCTTTTTAGGATAGCACTATGATAATATCATATAAAATGAGAAGGTGATTGTTCTCGGTAATGATACCCTCCGGCATACTTAGAAACGGTTATTACAGATATGAATCCTAAAAAATTGTGCTGATATATAATAGTATTATCATTTGATAAAACACAGATCCAAAAAAATTAAACAGGATTTGGGGATAAGTTCTGTGGAAATAAACAGAATTCCTGTGTATTTTGAAAGAGTTCTCCACAACAGTTTTTTAAGAAAAATTTCTCGATCAAAACAATCCACAAATTATTACACATTCCCACAGGGAAAACCTGTAAAATTTCTGTGGATAAAAGTTCCCATCATATCCTATGTGGAAAGTTGCTGATTTATGCACAAATTATAAAAAAAGTTATAAACACCAAAAATCCTTTGTTTTCTAAGAGAAAAGAGATTTTTCAACATTTCCACATCACCTATAACAATATACTGTTTTATACTAAAATATTTTCCTTATATAGATGGACTGATTTTTGAAATCATCAAAACGATTTTTTGTATCCATAATTCTATGAGGAATTGATATCCTACAATTCTGACAACCTTATGAAAGACGAGGACTAAAAAATGAAGTTTAGTTTTTTAAAAGAGATATTTTTAGAAAATTTATCCACCGTATTAAAAGCGGTATCTCCCAAAGCAACCGTTCCCCAACTGGAAGGGGTTTATGTGATGGCGAGAAACAATATGATTACCTTAATCGGTAACAACACTGAAATTGCCATCAAAGCCCGTTTTGAAGCAGACATACAAGAAGAAGGTGTTGGCGTTATCAATGCCAAAAACTTGTTCGATATGGTTCGTCTGATGCCGGAAGGTATGGTAAGTATTTCGGTAGACGAAAAACTGACTACTCTGATTACATCCGGTTCCGCCAAATATGAAATCGTGGCAATGGATGCAGAAATGTTCCCTGTGGTGGAAGAACTTAATCCGGAATTCTCCATGAAAATTACCGAACAGAAATTAAAGGAAATCATTAAGAAAACCCTATTCTCCATCGGTACAGCAGATACCAAAATCACCTTTACCGGTGCGTTGTTTGAAGTAAAAGATAATGAACTGACCGTGGTGACCTTAGATGGTTGCCGTATGGCAGTGAGAAAAGAAGAAATCATTCCTACCGGTGAAAACCGTTCTTATGTAATTCCCGGTAAGAGTTTGAATGAGCTACTTAAAATTTTAGCAGACACCAAAGAAGAAATTGTAATCGAATTTGGTGACAGAAAAGCACTGATCAAACTGGATAACTATGAATTTTATACCAGATTAATTGATGGGGAATTTTTTAACTATGAACAGATTATTCCCAAAAATGCGGAAATCAAAGTGAAAACTTCTACCAAGGAGCTGATTGAATCTTTGGAACGTGCATCTCTCTTAATTACTGCGGATAACAAAGCTCCCATCCGTATGCACTTAGAAGGAGACAAGATGACCTTAAACACCATTTCCAGAATTGGTCACGCTCAGGATATCATTTCCATTGAAAAAACAGGGGAAGACTTGGAAATCGGATTTAACCATAAATTCTTATTGGATGCCTTAAAAGCATCGGAAACCGACGAAATTTTCTTGGATTTCAGCAATAATTTAAGTCCCTGTATTTTAAAAGGCGAGACGGAAGAATTTTTGTATATGGTATTACCTGTAAGACTATAAATGGCTTGATAAAAGGCGCAAAATGAAGTAACCTCATCACTCGGCGTACACAACAGTACGCCTTCGGATAACCCTTCGGTTCGGTTGTTCCATTTTGCATCCTTTTCTCTTCGCCTCAGATTATAGAGAGCTTGTAAAATGGCGCACGTTTTGAAATAGGAACCTGAAAATCACCTCTCATTAAAAAAAGCAAAAAGGAGAACCCCTGCACTATGAAAAAAACGGCATTAACCTTAGAAGGTACCAACGATATTTTATTTTCGGAGTGTGAATTTAAGCATCAGATAGAAGAAAACATTATGAAATGTTTTAAAAGCTACGGTTATTTTCCGTTGGAAACTCCCTTAATGGAGTACGACAGCGTATTTTTTGGTAATTCTGATGCAGAAGGACTGTACCGATTGGTAGATAGAAACGGTGCAGTGGTATCCTTGCGTCCTGATATGACTATGCCTATTGCCAGAGTAGCTGCAACCAAATTATTTGATCAGTTGCCTGTGAGAGCATCTTATTTGGGAAACGTATACCGTTTTTCCGACCCCACCAAAGGTGGCAGACAGAATGAATTCACCCAGGCAGGTATTGAGCTTCTGGGTGAAAAAGGCACTTTCTATGATGCGGAAGTTATCGCTTTAACGATAAATGCATTATTGGATGCAGGTGCTACCGACTTTATGGTGGAATTAGGGAACGTAAACTTTGTAAGAGGTCTTCTGTCCGAAAGTCACTTATCCGAAGAATTGCAGGATGAAATCAATGATTTGATGGTAAAAAAAGATATCCTGTCTATGGAAGAAGTGCTCCAAACCGTTACTCTTGATGAGTCCATTAAAGATATCATTTTAAAACTGCCCACCTTATTCGGCGGAAAAGAAGTTATCACCGAAATGCTCAATAAAAAATTGCCCGAACAGTCTAAAAAAGCATTGGAAGAACTGTTGGAAATTGATACTTATCTTTCTTACTACGGTTACGAAAATTATATTACTTTTGATTTGGGTATGAACAAAAATATGGATTACTACACCGGTATGATTTTTAAAATCTTCCATCAGGGTGTGGGATTCCCCGTGGCAGGCGGTGGTCGTTATGACAAATTGATTTCCCGATTTGGCAAAGAAATTCCTGCAACCGGTTCTGCTATTTATATCAACCGTTTGACCGACGGTATGAGCCACGCGATTTCCCACGAAGCTCCCAAAGCAGATGAATTGTTATCAGGTGATGACAAAAAGGAACTGATTGAACAGGCCAAAGAACTTAGAAAACAAGGCAAATCTGTGATTGTAAACGGATAAGGGAGGTAGAGCGAATTGAAATACATTACCGTTGCATTGGCAAAAGGCAGATTAGGTGACTATGCTGCCGAAATTTTCGGCAAAGCAGGTTACGATATTTCCTGTCTGGAAGACAAGGGCAGAAAGTTGATTTTTACTGACGAAATCGGTAAAGTTAAATATATTTTGGTAAAAGCAAGTGATGTTCCCTGTTATGTGGAATACGGCGCTGCCGATATCGGCGTGGTGGGCAAAGACACTATTTTGGAAGAAGGCAGAAGTCTGTACGAAGTATTAAATTTAAATTTTGGAAAGTGCAGAATGTGTGTCTGCGGACCCGAATCGGCAAGAGAAAAATTAAACAGCCGTGTGTCATCCCTAAAGGTTGCTACCAAGTATCCCAATATTGCAAGAGCTTATTTTAAAGATGTGAAAAAACAGTCTCCCGACATCATCAAATTAAACGGTTCTATTGAATTAGCTCCCATTGTGGGCTTATCCGATGTGATTGTGGATATTGTGGAATCGGGCAAAACCTTAGAAGAAAACGGTCTTGGCGTGTTGGAAGAAGTATGTCAGCTGTCTGCACGTCTGATTGTCAATAAAGTAAGTATGAAAATGAAAAAGCAGATTCTGCCCATGATTGAAAAAGTGAAGGCGGTTATTGAATAATGATAGCGATTATTGACTACGGCGCAGGGAATCTGTTCGGGGTTTCCAACGCCTTAAAACAGTTTACCGATGAGGTATCTATTACCTCTGACAAAAATATGATCCGTTCTGCAGACCACGTGATTCTGCCCGGTGTGGGTCATTTTGATGATGCTATGGGAAGCATCAGAAAATCAGGCCTCATTGAAACCGTGTACGAAGTGATTGAGAAAAAAACACCTTTTTTGGGCATCTGCGTGGGGTTACAGATGTGTTTTGAAACATCCGAAGAAGGTAATTTACCCGGTCTTGGCATTTTTCCCGGTGAAATCAAAAAATTTCCCGTGGACATCTGCAAAAAAGTGCCTCAGATTGGCTGGAACCGAATTGAATACAAAGAAAGTCCCTTATTTTGCGACTTGCCTGACGATTATTTTTATTTTGTGCATAGCTACTATTTAGAGGCAAAAAACCGTGAGGAAGTGATTGCCACTTCGGAATACGGTATTCCCTTTGACTGTGCATATCAGAGAGAAAACGTGTTTTTGACCCAGTTTCACCCCGAAAAAAGCGGAAAAACAGGACTGAAGCTACTTGAAAATTTTATCAATTTTCCAACAAAATGAAAAATGAAACTGTAGGGGACGATGCCTTCATCGTCCCGTGTTACCATTTCAAAACAGCGGACAGATGTGGGCATCTGTCCCTACAATGATATTTTCAGAAAGGAGGAAACCAAAAGATATGGAAAAGAAAATCGGATACGTCTTCCAAAATAAAGAATTGCTTCGCACCGCATTAACACGCCGTTCCTATGTGGTGGAGCATAACTTGAAAGAGTACAATCAGCGGTTGGAATTTTTGGGAGATTCGGTTTTGGGCTTAACAATTGCCGAGGAGCTTTACAAACTGCTTCCCGACGTGAAAGAAGGGGAGTTGACCAAATTAAAAGCATCTGTAGTTTGTGAAAAATCCTTGGCTATTGTGGCAAATTCTTTAGAAATTCCCCGATACTTACTCATTGGAAACGGAGAACGGTTACTGGGAATTGAAAAATTAGATTCCACCACGTCAGACACTTTGGAAGCCATTTTTGGTGCCGTGTTTTTGGATAGCGATTTTGTAACCGCCAAAGAGGTGGTGCTTCGTTTGATGAGAGGGGCTATTGAAGAGACTATTCAAAACCGAAATGTGCTGGATTCCAAGTCGAAGCTTCAGGAATTGGTGCAAAAAGAATCCAAGGTGGATTTGGTGTATGAACTGTTGAAATCCGAAGGTCCCGACCACAATAAACACTTTGTGTCCCAAGTGTCCCATTTGGGAAAAGTGCTTGGTGTTGGGGAAGGAAAAACCAAAAAAGAAGCAGAAAAACAAGCTGCAAAAAAAGCAATCGAAACTTATTACCCTGATGAAGTATAGAACTTGGTAACAGAAAGGAAGATGAAAAATATGAAGTATCATATTTCCGATAATATGAAAACCATGCAGGGCTCTGCCATTCGTGAAATGTTTAAAACTATGGCAAAACCCGGCATTATCTCTTTTGCGGGAGGAAATCCCTCTCCCTTGACATTCCCTGTGGATGAAATCAAGGAAATTGCTCAAAAAGTGTTAACCGAAATGCCTTCTCTGTGTTTGCAGTACGGCATCACCGAAGGATATACCCCCTTAATTGAGCAGGTGGAAGCGAGACTGAAAAAACAGGGTATTTACCAAGAAGGCAACAACACCATCATCACCACCGGCGGTCAGCAGGGACTTGATTTAGCGGTAAAAAGCATTTTAAATCCCGGTGACACCATCATTGTGGAAGAACCCAGCTTTATCGGTGCGTTGAACTCTTTTCGTACATACGGTGCCGTGTTAAAAGGGGTTCCCGTGGAAGAAGACGGTATGAATCTGGATAAACTGGAAGAGATTTTGAAATCAGATGACAGAGTTCGCATCATTTATGTGATTCCCACCTTCCAGAATCCCACAGGCATCACCATGAGTTTGGAAAAAAGAAAGAAACTGCTTTCTTTGGCATATCAGTATAATGTGGTGATTTTTGAAGATAACCCCTACGGCGAGCTTCGTTTTAAAGGGGAAAATGTGCCCACCTTAAAATCGATGGATACCGAAAACGCCGTGATGTATTTTGGTTCCTTCTCCAAAATTTTGGCACCCGGTCTGAGACTTGGTTTCACCCACGGTATTCCCGAAATTATGGAAAAAATGGTAGTTGCAAAACAGGTTAATGACGTACATACCAACCTCTTAACTCAGGTGATTGCATCCGAATGGTTAAAAACCTGCGACATTGATGCTCATATTGGCAAAGCAAGAGAATTATACGGACATCAGTGCGAACTGATGTTATCCGAAATGGATAAACACTTCCCCAAAGAAGTGAAATATACCCGTCCCGAAGGTGGACTCTTTATCTGGTGTACCTTACCCGAAGGTATGGACGCGGCAGGCATCGTGAAAAAAGGCGTGGAAAAGAATGTGGCGTTTGTGCCGGGAAGTAACTTTATGACCGACATGGCAAAACCCTGTAACTGCTTCCGCTTAAATTATTCCACCATGACCGACGAAAAAATTGTGGAAGGCATTGGAATCTTAGCGGATGTTCTGAAAGAAAACCTGTAATTTGCAGTAGGTTGGTGGATTGGAAATAGGGTGGCATATAAGCCTTCTCCTTTGAGGAGAAGGGGGACCGCTTGCGGTGGATGAGGTGTTTTGTGCCCTTTTTCTGCGCCTTAGAGGTGGCATCACCAAATTATAATTTTGATTATCCTAACAGAGACGAGGAGCAAAGAAAATGGAAAAAATCGAAAGAAAAAAACGAATCTTTTCGGGCATTCAGCCCTCAGGACATATCACCATCGGCAACTATATCGGTGCATTGAAAAACTGGGTAAAGCTCCAGGATGAATATGACTGTGCATACTGCGTGGTGGATATGCACGCCATCACCGTCCGTCAGAATCCTGCGGATTTAAGAAAGCGTTGTCTGGACTTTTTAACCCAGTATATCGCCTGCGGGTTGGATCCTGAGAAAAACATTATGTTTATGCAGTCCCATAACCCTGCTCACGCAGAGCTGGCTTGGGTATTGATGTGTAATTCCTATATGGGTGAATTATCCCGTATGACTCAGTTTAAAGATAAAACCAAAAACAAACAGAACGAATCCATCGGTGCAGGTCTGTTCACTTATCCCGTTTTAATGGCGGCAGACATTCTGTTATACGGTACCGACCTGGTTCCCGTTGGGATTGACCAGATGCAGCATCTGGAATTAGCACGTGATATCGCCATCCGTTTTAACAATCATTATGGTGACACCTTCACCGTTCCCGAAGGCTACATCTCCAAAACAGGCGCAAAAATTATGAGTTTGCAGGAACCCACCAAGAAAATGTCCAAATCCGACGAAAATCCCAAAGCTTATATCACCGTCACCGATGATGCGGATTCCATCACCAAAAAAATCAAGTCTGCGGTGACCGACAGCGATATGAGAATCTGCCGTGGGGAAGGCAAAGAAGGTATCGAAAACTTAATGAGCATTATGGGTGCCATCACAGGCAAATCCTTTGAGGAAATCGAAGCCGAATACCAGGGCAAAAACTATGGTGTGTTCAAAAGCGATGTGGCAGAATGTGTGGTGGAAGAATTACGTCCCGTAAGAGAAAAATACCTGCAATTGCAGGGCGACAAAGCGTACCTGGAACAGATTTATAAACAGGGTGCCGAAAAAGCTTGTCTTGCATCCCGCAAGATTTTAAGAAAAGTGTATAAGAAAATCGGCTTTATCGAACGCTAAAGCCTGATAAAACAAACAACATATGAGCCTTCCCCTCGAGGGGAAGCCTTAAACAAACTATAAATTTAATAAAGGAGTATTCATTATGAATAAGTATATTGGAAATCCCGCTCAGCTGGGCGGTGTGGAAGAAGTAACCTTAGCTAAAGGCAAAGGAAAAGGTATGAACCTTCTGCAGATTAAAAATACCAAAGCGATTGACTTAACTTTAACTTGTGACAGATGTATGGATATGTCCCGCTTATCTTACAAAGGTGTGAACTTAGGATGGTTCTCTCCTGCAGGTTACGTGGCACCCGGTTTGTATGATGATGCCAAAGGAAAAGGGTTCTTACAGAACTTTACTGCAGGATTTATGACCACCTGCGGTCTGACTGCTGTTGGTGGCTCCTGCGAGGATGACGGCGAAAGCACTCCCATGCACGGTTTAATCAGCAACATCCCCTGCGATAGCTACAACTACTGGGAAACCGAAGACGAAATCATCGTGGAAGCAGTTGCAACCGAAGCATCTTTATTTGCTTGTCACACCCAGATGAAACGTACTTATAAAATTTCCAAAACCGAAGATAAAATCACCCTGTCTGATACCATCACCAATATCGGTAACAAAACTGCACCTTCCCAGGTGTTATATCATATCAACTTGGGATATCCGCTGTTATCAGAAAACGCAAAGGTGATGATTCCCGAAATCTCCAGTAAGCCCACCGCTGATGCATTCATTCCCAAATATGACCAAAGAAAAGTGATGGAAAAACCTCAGGCAGGTTTTGCGGAAGAATGCTATGTGTATGACGTGGCGGAAACTGCAGGCAAAGCAAAAATCGGTATCTACAATCCCGATTGTAAGGTTGGCTTCACCATGAGTATCTCCAAAGAAACTCTCCCCTTCTTAACCGAATGGAAAATGATGGGTGAATATGAATATGTGCTTGGTTTAGAACCCGGTAACGCTTGGCCTTGCGGCAGAAAAACTATGCGTGAAAACGGCGAATTAAAATTCTTAGAACCGGGCGAATCTATTACCACTGAAATTGTGTTGGAGTTTACCGACAAAGACTTTGACCTCTAAGACGGCTTGATAAATGGCGCATAATGAATGAACCTCACCGCTCGCCGTACACGCGGTACGGCTTCGGGTAACCACCTTCGGTGTTCGGTTTCTTCATTCTGCATCCATTTTTCTTCGCCTTGGATAGAGATTTGGAAAAGAAATATGGAGAACGCAAAAGGCATGGATTTTATTCCATGTCTTTTTGTTGTATAACGAAAACCACGCGATAGTCGCGTGGTTCGATAAAGGTTCACCGGTGAGCAGGATACCAAACGTTTCAACTGAAGTAACATTTATACTGCAGCTTTTTTGAATTTAACAACAAACTACTCTTAGCAAAAGCCTCCCCTGTGTAAGGGGAGGTGGGTTTTGCAAAGCAAAACTCGGAGGGGTTGTGACTGATGTAAGAAGGGAGCTTTTAGAAGAAAACACAATATAACAATCCCTCAGTCAAACCTTGCGGTTTGCCAGCTCCCTTTACACAAGGGAGCCGAAGATTACTCTGTAGTTTTCGTCAGAAAGATTACTTCGGTAACCCATTTATGGGTAGCAAGTATAAGTTGCATGTCTGGCAGGCCAATAAAAAACGAACTTGTGTGTTGCCAGTAATATTAGGGCTATGCCCGAAAATGAAAAACCCCCCGTTATACGGGGGGATATTTATTGTGAATACAACAAGGTTCCGGGGCACCCGACCGCAATCTTTGATTGCGTCATCGGGTCGGGTTCTTATTTTGGAATCAGTAACTGTAAGAGGGGATATAATAGGAGGTGGTGTCTGTTGTTGGAATATAATCATCTAACAGATACTCTGATATCCGGAATTTTTTCTTATAAAGAGGTTTGGCAGAACCTTTCGGATAACTGACGTTATAATCTGCCAACTCACCGTCTTGTATGGCAATGCCCTCTTCTATCCATGTTTGCAGCGCAGTTACAGCATAATTTGCTTCTTCCGCAGTAAATTGTTCTTCTCTTTGGGAAGTCAGTTTTGTGAGAATCACTTTTGCCGGCATGTGATCAATCAGATGAAACTGTTTGGCATGTTTTAACGCATTTTCATTCCAGTCTATCTCTGCATAATCTACACCGTATTTTGCCTGTTGGGCAGAAAAATTTTTTTCCATTAACATCTCATAAATGTTCTGCTTGGAATCACCGTATTCCTCCGACAGAATTTTTGCCCGCTTTTTGGCAGCAAGATTCCAGTCTGCAGTGATGTTATGAAGGACGTATTGCAGTTCTTTTTTCGTAAAGTGGGTTGAAATTTCCGTGGAGACTTCCTGTTGGGATTTTCCCTGATTGAGGGCACAATCTTCTGCCCGTTTCAGCGCTGTTTCATTCCAGTCCACCGCAAGGTGATTCAATGCATATTCAACAGCTTTGTAATGATGACCTTCCGACCTCAGTTGGATGGAAATTTCGTATTGGGAAAGAAATTTTTCGGTGCACAGTTGTTCTGCCCGTTTTATGGCATCGTCCAGTTGATCCTGAGTAGGATCTGCCGGTTCTTTCGGTTTTGTCGGTTCTGTGACATAGGAAACAGGCTTTGAAATTTCAGGGGCTGTAGTTTTCACATTTGTTAAGGTGGAAAAGAGCATCCAGCCGGAGAGAATTGCCACAAAAAGCAGAATCCAAAACCACAGCAGCCGCCATACCGGCGGGATTATGTGTTCATGCATGATGGCTCGTTCCTTTCGGTGTGTTTAAAATTTGGCAACAAGCTTCTGAATGGGATAACCCATGGAGGAAAAACGGGTTTCGTATTCGGTCATAATGTTTCCCTCAGGATATTCTCTGTGCAAATCGAAGGTTAAAAGAAGCCATTCCATGCCGTATTCCTTAGTTTCAAGGAGAGAAAAACGAAACAGGCGTACATTATCGGTCTTAAAATGAATTTCCCCGTCTTTTACCAGTACGGTTTCATATTTCTTTAAAAACAGCTTGTGAGTTAAACGTTTTCTTCTGTGACGTCCTTTGGGCCAGGGGTCGGAAAAATTTAAGTAGATGCGGTCAATACTGCCGGGGGCAAACATCGCATCCAAAAGGTTCGCATCCAGATTTGCAAAGCGCAAATTGGAAATCCCTTCCGATTTGGTTGCCGCAATGGCGATAACGTCGGCACATTTTTCAAATGCAATGTAGTTGATATGGGGATTTTCCTTTGCCAAAGTGGTGATAAAATCACCCTTCCCCGCTCCGATTTCAATATGCACGGGATTGTCGTTGCCGAAAATGGCTTTGCAATCAATATAGTCTGATACGTTGGTTTCTCCGTTTTTTTCCACATCGGAAAAATCCAGGAAAAAATCTTTATAAAATTCCAGCCTTGTGGGCGTGTTCTTTTTCTTTCGTAATCGCATGATAAAAAAATTCCTTTTCTCTTTGTATAGCATCTCTTTTCATCATAACATATCACATCAAAAAATACAAGTAATTCCTCAAAAAAAGTCATCTTCTGTTTGGGAGAGGTTTCCTTTGGCAAAATCAGTCGAACGCTTTTTTAGTTTCTTTCTGTTTCCCGACAGATTGCAACACCCTTTTCATAAAATCTGTGCTATACTGGTGCAAATTGGAAAAAAATGGAAAAGGAGTGATTGGTGTGGGAATGCTTTCTCTTGTGAAGGATACCATCACAAAAACATTACCGAAGCCAAACGAAGAAAAACCTGAAGGGAAAAAACCAAAAGAACCGAAAAAACCGAAAAAACGAAAAAAACCGAAACGAAAAAAAGCAGAGCAAAAGCTTTTTGTTTGCATCTTGTTTGAGCTATTAAACTTTCTTCTGGCATTCTTTTTAAGCAGGACAAGTCTGTTTTACAAAATTGCTCCCTTTGGGGGATCTGTTTTTCTGGCAACGGGCGGGGGACTTTCTGCCTACATCGGTGCCGTACTGGGAAGTTATACCGTGGGCGGGTACGACAGCATTGTTGCGTTAACGCTCTGTTTTTTCTTAAAACGCATCTTACGCAGTGAACGGTGGGACCCTTATCACCTGTTCTTTTCCTTTGCGGGAGTATTTTCCGTGGTACTCTTTACCAAAGACCCTTTGCCGTCGGACGTGATTGTAAAAATAATATCCGTGATTCTTACCGTGGCATCGTATTACATCTTAAAAAAGGCATATCGTGCCCAGTTTGTGAAAGCAAGTCAGCTGAAATTTACCCATGACGAAACCTACTGTTCTGTATTCCTGCTGTTTGCCCTGCTTTCGGGTATTCGTTCGGAAACAGTGATTTTTTTGGTAAGGATTCACGATATTCTCACCTTTTTGGTCATTGCCCGTGCCGCTTACAGCTTTGGCATCGGCGGCGGTACCACCGCAGGTGCCATTTTGGGGATTTTGTCGGGGCGTCCTGCCGAATTTGCCACCCTGTCCATGTCCGTTTATTCTCTTTACGGATTTTTCACGGGAATTTTCTCCAAATTCACCAAGGTGACTGCCTGCCTGGGATTTCTGCTTTCCTATGTGTTTGTGGCTGCCTATTTTCCCCAAACGGAAAATCTGGTTTCCTATCGGGATATCCTTTGGTCAGGGATGTTGTTTCTTCTCATCCCCAACGGACTGTTAGAGCCTTATTTAGACCGCTATCGGGAAGGAACCCCTGTGGCAGACAGGCTTTCTTCCCAAAATGCCATTACCATCGGCAGATTAGATCGTCTCGCCAGATCATTTTCGGGATTGTCGGCGGAAATCGGACGTCATAAAAAACAGCTGGAAAATGCAGCATCGGTCAGCGAACAAACCCTTCATGATTTTGTGAAGGAACGGCTTTGTCGCTCCTGCAGCTTAAAACGTACCTGCTGGCAGGAGTTTTTCGCCGAAACCACAGCAGGTTTGACGGCAGGAATGAACCGTTTGACCAAAAACGGTACCCTTGCCCCCAAGCATTTTCCCGATGGTTTCCGAAAACGGTGTGTAAAAAACGAAAAGCTTACCGAAACTCTGAAAAATTTCTTTGAGCTTTCCCGTCTAAATGCGTTTTGGAAACGTCGTCTTTCGGAAAACACCAACGCTTTTCGGGAGCAGTTTCTGGAACTGTCTGATATTATCTGTCAGCTTAAAAAAAATATGGAAACCAACCGTTATTTTGATGCACCCCTTTCCGCCGAGCTTTACAGCGTACTGGGAAATGAAGGGTATCTGATACGGGAAGCGTCGGTCTTTCATTCAGCGGAGGACCAATACTTTGTGAAGCTGGAAATTTCTCCTTGCAAATATACCCAAAACTGTTTTCCCACCTTAGAAAAAATTGCCACCGAGCTTCTGGGCATTCCTATGACGGTGACCGAAGGCGGGTGCAGTCGCCGTATGTGCCGTTTGTTGTTAACCGAGGGAGACCTGGGGAACGTGGAGCAGCGTGTGCAGAGCTTTTCCAGGCAGGAGGGGGATGCTTCGGGAGACAGCCATATCATTTCCCGATTAAGCCGTCATCGTTACTTGATTGCCTTATCCGACGGGATGGGAACGGGAGAAGACGCGGCGGAAGTGTCCTGCTCTATGGTAACTCTGCTGGATGAAATGCTTCGGGCAGGTTTTTCGGCAGAATCGGCATTTTCTATGCTCAATTCCTTTCTCATTGCCTCTTCGTCTGCATCTGCCACATTGGATTTTGCCATTGTGGATTTAAAGAAAATGACGGCAACTTTGGTGAAAACAGGTGCTTGCCCCACTTATTTCAAACGGGGTGACGAGGTGATTGAGGTGGGAGCAGGCTCTATGCCTGCGGGAATCCGTTCCAAAAAACCTTATGTAAAAACCGTCCACTTATGCGATGAGGATATGCTCATTATGATTTCCGACGGTGTGGAGGATGCCATTCCCAAAGAGGACTGGGTATTTGGCGCGCTGAGTAAAAATCCCTCTCCCCATCTTTCGGAAAACGTGGACTTTTTGGCATCTGTGGCGTATGAAGCAAGTCGTGACAATCCTGATGATATTACGGTATTGGGAATAAAGATTTTGCATTAGGGGCGGCTTGGAAAAGAACATAGACCACAAAAGGCATAGGGGTTTATCTTAGATATGGCCTTCTCCTCGAGGAGAAGGGGGACCGCTTGCGGTGGATGAGGTGTTTTTTCAAGGTGAAAATTTGTTGTCACAAATTTTAATTTGAAATGCCTTTTGCTATCTGCAAACCTCACCTCTCGGCGTACCGATGTACGCCTTCGGGTAACCCTTCGGTTTGGTTTGCAAATTCTATGTCCTTTTTCTGCGCCTTAGATTGCAGAATAGATGATTCATTATTCTTTATTCATTAAAAAAAAGACTGCAGAAAATCTGCAGTCTTTTTTGTTTATGATTAATTTAAATAGAAGCGGAACAGCTCTTCTAAAATATCGTCCCGTTCCAGTTTACCGATCATAGCTCTTGCTCCGTTGTGGCTGGTGATATAGGTCGGGTCCCCCGAAAGCACATAACCAACCATCTGATTGATGGGGTTATATCCCTTTTCCTTCAGAGCTTCGTATACGGAATGCAAAATTTCACGGATGTTTTTTTCTTCCTCTTTGGGAATCTGAACCATTCTTGTTTCGGTCATTAGGTATCCTTCCTTTCTTTCTGTAGCGTTGCATTCATTTCAATAATATCATATCATATTTCTTTTGAAATTTCAACTATTTTTTAGTGATTGTATTGAATTTGTAATATAAAAAGAAGGCTTGGGGAGGATACTTTTTACAGAGAAATTTCAAAAAAATAAAAAAAATTACCAAAAAAACTTGATTTTTGAAAAAAGGTGTGCTATAATGTTCGAGAATTCGCACGCGCCCTTATACAAACCCGGTGACAAAGTTAAATTTTTTTATGGCTTTGTTCGTTTGTAAGTAAGGCATTTTCAAGGCTTTACGCGGCGCCGAGGAACAACCAGAAAGGAAATTTATCATGAGCAACGTAATCTCCATGAAACAGTTATTGGAAGCCGGCGTTCACTTCGGTCATCAGACCAGAAGATGGAACCCCAAAATGGCTCCCTACATCTTCACCGAAAGAAACGGAATCTACATCATCGACCTGCAGAAAACTCTGAAAAAAGTAGAAGAAGCTTACTACTTTGTTAGAGATATCGCAGCTCAGGGCGGTGAAATCCTGTTTGTTGGTACCAAAAAACAGGCTGCAGACGCTGTAAAAGCAGAAGCTGAAAGAATTGGTATGTACTATGTAAACGCAAGATGGTTAGGCGGTATGTTAACCAACTTCAAAACCATCCGTAAAAGAATTGACAGACTCTTCCAGTTAAACAAAATGGAAGAAGACGGTACCTTTGATTTACTTCCCAAAAAAGAAGTTATCAAATTAAACTTAGAAAGAGAAAAATTAGAAAAATACCTGGGCGGTATCAAAAACATGAAAAAGCTCCCCAGCGTTCTGTTTGTTGTTGACCCCAGAAAAGAAAGAAATGCAATCTTAGAAGCTAAGAAACTGCATATCCCCGTTGTTGCAATCGTAGATACCAACTGTGATCCCGATGAAGTGGATTATGTAATCCCCGGTAACGACGATGCGATCCGCGCTGTTAAACTGATTGCTGAAACCATGGCAAACGCTATGATCGAAGGCAGAGAAGGCGCAGCTCAGGCAATGGAAGAAGAAACCGACGAAGCTGCAGCTGAATAATTAGAAATTGATTTTTAAGAAAATAGGCAACCTTGCGCTTGCCTATTTTCCATATGACAAAGAAAAGGAGAATTTTATTATGGTTACACCTCAGATGGTTAAAGAATTAAGAGAAATCACCGGTTGCGGTATGATGGACTGTAAAAAAGCATTATCCGAAACCAATGGCGATATGGACAAAGCAGTTGAATTTTTAAGAGAAAAAGGTTTAGCAGCTGCTGCAAAAAAAGCAGGCAGAATTGCTGCGGAAGGTATCGTTTCCGATTTCACCTGCGATGGCGTTGGTGTTATCATCGAAGTTAACTCCGAAACCGACTTCGTTGGTAAAAATGCTGATTTCCAGACCTTCGTAAAAGATTTGGCTGAAATCGTTGCAAAAGAAAATCCCGCAGATGTTGACGCTTTATTAAAATTGGCTTACAAAGATTCCGGTATGAGCGTTGAAGAAATGTTAAGAGACAAAATCTTAACCATCGGCGAAAACATGACCATCAGAAGATTTGAAAGATACGAAGGTGCTGTTGCTACCTATATCCATGGCGGCGGCAGAATCGGTGTTATGGTTCAGGCTGAAAACGCTTTAGACGGCGACGCTTACGAAGCAGCTCGTGATGCAGCTATGCAGATTGCAGCTATCAACCCCACCTATTTAGATAAATCTACCGTTCCCGCAGAAGATGTGGAAAAAGAAAAGAAAATCTTAATCGAACAGATTAAAAACGATCCCAAATCTGCAGGGAAACCCGACCAGATTATCGAAAAAATGGTAATGGGCAGAATTTCTAAATTCTACACCTTAAACTGCTTAAACCAGCAGGAATTCGTGAAAGATTCCGACAAAACCGTGGAACAGTATTTAGCTTCCAAAGGCGTAAAACTGGTGAAATTTGTTCGTTTTGAAAAAGGCGAAGGCTTAGAAAAGAAAGTTGACAACTTTGCAGAAGAAGTTGCAAATATGTCTAAATAATTAACGATTTCAAAAATGGCAAGCACAATCCTTTGATGCTTGCCATTTTTACGGCAGCTATTAGCTGTTTTTCCGGCACCCAATGGGTGTTTTTCCCGCCTTCGGCGGCGGTTCTCTCAAAGGTTGGGAGGACAAGTTGAAAGTGGAAAAGAAAACAGAGATGTGTTTTATATAGAGAGAGGAGCATACAAAATGCAACCGATTTATAAAAGAGTATTGTTAAAAATTAGTGGCGAAGCGTTGGCAGGGGCTAACGGCTTTGGTTTAGACTTTAATGTGATTTCAGATATCGGAAAACAGGTAAAAAAATGTGTATCGATGGGCGTTCAGGTTGCTATCGTAGTAGGCGGCGGTAACTTCTGGAGAGGAAGAACCGGCGAAAATATGGACAGAACCCGTGCAGACCATATGGGTATGTTGGCAACTGCCATCAACTCTCTGGCAATTGCAGATTCCCTGGAAGCATTAGGCGTTCAGGCAAGAGTGCAGACTGCCATTGATATGCGTCAGATTGCAGAACCCTATATCCGTGGCAGAGCAGAACGTCATTTAGACAAAGGCAGAGTTGTAATTTTTGGTTGCGGAACCGGTAACCCCTACTTCTCCACCGACACTGCTGCAGCTCTTCGTGCTGCTGAAATCAGTGCAGACGTAATCCTGCTCGCGAAAAAAGTGGACGCTGTTTACGATTCCGACCCCGCAAAAAATCCCGATGCAAAAAAATTCGACAACATTTCCTACATCGATGTGTTAAACCGTGGTTTAGGTGTTATGGATTCCACCGCAACTTCTCTGTGTATGGATAATAACATTCCCATTCACGTGTTTGGATTGCAGCAGCCGGAAAATATTATTAAGGCCATCACCGGCGAAACTATCGGTACTCTGGTGAAATAGCTCGTTAAAATTGCCCATAATGCCGAATGCAAACCACTCGCCGTACACACGGTACGGCTTCGGGGACTCCCCTTCGGGTTTGATTCGACATTCTGAACAATTTTTCCATCGCTATCGGGGAATGGCTCGACAAATGGCGCACAGTTGAAGAACGAATAATGAAAAATGAATAACGAAAAATTGCGGTGGCAGGCGTTGCCTGCATTATAATGCACCCGAAGGGTGCCACCATAATTATTCATTATTCAATCTTCACTCTTCATTATTTTAAGCAAAAAACCGTAAGGATTTTATCTTTAGAATCCTTACGGTTTTTCAAGGAAATTTTTTGATTTTCCAATCCCGAAAAATTGTAGAAATATACGAAAAAAACCAAGAAAAAATCATTGACAATTATCGTCAGAAATGATACAATAAATAGAAAGAAATTTCTCCTGAATTTCGAAAAGAATAGCATCTGCTTTTCTAAAAAAACCGAAATCCCTTGTGATTTCGGAAAAAATTTTACCCATTTTTAGAAAAAACCGCTTAAAATCGTTGATTTTTGGCTACGATACACACAATCAGAAAGGAAGTTTTCGCTCATATGAAAGAGATGTACTTGATTCTGGAAAACAAAACAGTTTTTCGTGGAAAAAGCTTTGGCGCTTACCGTGAAGCGGTAGGCGAACTTGTGTTTTCCACCAATATGCTTGGTTATATGGATACTCTGACCGACCCTGCGAATTTCGGTCAGCTTGTGATTTCCACTTTCCCCGAAATGGGTTGTCACGGTACCATCGCAGAAGAAATGGCAGGCAAAAAAGCGTCTTGTTTTGGTTATATTGTGAAAGATTGGTGTCAGGCACCGTCCAACTGGCGTTTGGAGGGTGATCTTGACACTTTTTTAAAGGAAAAAGACATCCCCGGTATTTACGGCATTGATACCAGAAAGCTGACCAAAATGGTAAGAGACGCCGGCACTATGAACGCAAAAATTTCCTTTACCCCTGATTTTACTGACGATATTGCAAGTTATAAAATTGTGGATGCGGTAAAATCCGTATCCGTTTCCGAAAAGGAAACCATTCCTGCAAAAGAAGGCAAATACAATGTGGTCATGTGGGATTTTGGTTGCAACAACAATATGGCAAAAGCATTTTTAGATGCAGGCTGTGATGTGACCAAGGTTCCCTACAACACTCAGGCAGAAGAAATTCTCGCATTAAAGCCCGACGGTGTGATTTTATCCGGCGGACCCGGGGACCCCACTACCTTAACCGATGTGATTACCGAAATCCGTCAGTTAAAAGACATTCCCACTCTGGGAATTGGTTTGGGACACCAGCTGTTGGCGCTGTCTCAGGGTGCAAAAATTGAAAAACTGAAATTCGGCCACCGTGGTGCATCTGTTCCCGTTCGCAATGAAACCACCGGCAAGGTTTACATTTCCTCTCAGAATCACAGCTACCAGGTGGTAAACGATTCTGTGGAAGCTTTTGGTAAAGTTTCGTATCGTAATGTAAACGATGGCACGGTTGAGGGAATTGACTATGCCAACATTCCTGCATTTTCCGTGCAGTTTAACATTGAAAGCTTTTCCGAGCCCATGAATCCCGGATTTTTGGTGGGCAGATTTACAAAGATGATGGAGGATAGAAAAGATGCCGTTAAATAAAGAAATCAAAAAAGTTTTAGTCATCGGTTCCGGCCCCATTGTCATTGGTCAGGCAGCAGAGTTTGACTATGCAGGCACCCAGGCTTGTCGTGCTTTAAAAGAAGACGGTCTGGAAGTTGTTTTGGTAAACTCCAACCCTGCAACCATTATGACCGACAGCAAAATGGCTGATAAAATCTACATTGAACCCTTAACTCTGCCCGTTATCAAAAGAATTATCGAAAAAGAAAAGCCGGATAGCTTACTCTCAACCTTAGGCGGTCAGACAGGCTTAACCCTGTCTATGCAGCTGGCAAAAGAAGGCTTTTTGGACAAGCATAACGTAAAATTATTGGGCGCAAATCCTGAAACCATCGACAAGGCAGAAGACCGTCAGATGTTTAAGGATATGATGGAAAAAATCAACCAGCCCGTTATCCCCTCCAAGGTTGTAAACACTTTGGAAGACGCCCTGGATTTTGCACATTCCATCGGCTATCCGTTGATTATCCGTCCCGCATTTACCTTAGGCGGTACCGGCGGCGGTATTGTAAATAACGAAGAAGAAATGATTGAGATTACCACCAACGGTCTGCGTCTTTCTCCCATTACTCAGGTTTTGGTGGAAAAATGTGTGTCCGGCTGGAAGGAAATCGAATTTGAAGTAATTCGTGACAGCAAAGGCAATTCCATCACCGTCTGCAGTATGGAAAACTTAGACCCTGTTGGTGTGCATACCGGTGACTCCATTGTTATCGCACCTGCGGTTTCTCTGTCTGACTACGAATATTCCATGTTAAGACGTGCAGCGCTTGACATTTTGAACGAATTAAAAATCGAAGGCGGTTGTAACTGTCAGTTCGCATTAAATCCCAACAGTTTTGAATATGCGGTTATCGAGGTAAACCCCAGAGTTTCCCGTTCTTCTGCACTTGCATCCAAAGCAACCGGTTATCCCATTGCAAAAGTTGCGGCAAAAATTGCAATCGGCTATCAGCTGGACGAAATTTTAAATGCAGTAACCGGCAAAACCTATGCTTGTTTTGAACCTGCCATTGACTATGTGGTAGTAAAATTCCCCAAATTCCCCTTCGATAAATTTGTGTATGCAAAACGTGATTTAGGCACTCAGATGAAGGCTACCGGGGAAGTTATGGCAATCGGTGCCACCTTTGAAGAAGCCATTATGAAAGCAGTCCGCGGAGCAGAAATTTCCAAGGATTCTATGCGCCATAAAGACTTGGTTGGCTTATCCGATGAGGTGATTAACGAAAAACTTTATCAGTGCAACGACGAAAGAATTTTCGTGGTGTATGAAGCTATCACCCGTGGCGTTTCTATCGACACCATCTATGATATCACCAAGATTGACCGTTGGTTCTTATCCAAGCTCTATAATCTTTACAAGATGGAATGTCGCTTGAAAGAAGAACCCTTAACCAAAGAACTTCACTTAGAAGCGAAGAAAATGGGCTTTTTGGACAAGGTGATTGAAAACTTATCCAATCAGAAAGTTCCTGAAAAAATCTATGCTTCCTATAAGATGGTAGACACCTGTGCAGGGGAATTTGATGCACAGACCCCCTACTTCTATTCTTCCTATGAAGAAGCCAACGAAGCAAGAGAATTTATTGATAACAATCCCACCGACAAAAAGACCATTATCGTATTCGGTTCCGGTCCGATCCGTATCGGTCAGGGGATTGAGTTTGACTATGCATCCGTACACTGTGTATGGGCGCTCCAGGAAGCAGGTTACGAAGTGGTTATCGTCAACAATAACCCCGAAACCGTTTCCACCGACTTTGACACTGCAAACCGTCTGTATTTTGAACCCTTAAACCCCGAAGACGTGATGAACGTGATTCACACCGAAAAACCCTACGGCGTGGTGGTTGCATTTGGTGGCGGTACTGCCATTAAACTGACCAACTTCCTCCAGGAAAACGGGGTAAGAATCTTGGGTACCAGTGCAGACAGCATTGATATGGCGGAAGACAGAGAACGTTTTGACGATTTACTTGAAAGACTCAACATCAAACGTCCTCAGGGCTTTACCGTGTTAACCGAAGAAGAAGCATTGGAAACTGCAAACCGTATCGGTTATCCCGTGCTGATTCGTCCGTCTTATGTATTGGGCGGTCAGAATATGATTATTGCTTGGAACGATAACGACACCAAGGAATATATGAAGATTATTTTGCACGGTCTGGACGAAAACCCCATTTTGATTGACAAATATTTAATGGGTACTGAAATTGAAGTTGACGCCATTTCCGACGGGGAAGACATTTTAATCCCCGGTATTATGGAACATATTGAACGTGCAGGGGTACACTCCGGTGACTCTATCGCCGTATATCCTGCGTTTAACTTAGATGTTCCCATGATTCAAAAAATCATTGATGCTACCAAGAAATTAGCCGTTGCCTTAAACACCAAAGGTCTGGTAAATATCCAGTATCTGGTGTATGATAACGAATTATATGTCATCGAAGTAAATCCCAGATCTTCCAGAACTGTTCCCTACATCAGCAAGGTAACCAAGGTGCCTATGATTGACTTGGCAACCCGTGCAATGTTGGGCGAAAAATTAAAAGATATGGGTTACGGCACCGGTCTTTACAGAAATTCTCCCTATGTGGCAGTCAAAGTGCCTGTGTTCTCCTTTGCCAAACTCTTAGGGGTAGACATTCACTTAGGGCCTGAAATGAAATCCACCGGGGAAGTTTTAGGTATCGGTGCAAACTTGGAAGAAGCCCTGTATAAAGGCTTAATCGGAGCCGGCTATCAGCTCCATAAAAAAGGCGGTGTGTTCATTTCCGTAAGAAATTCCGACAAAGCGGAAATTTACGGCGTGGCAAAAGGATTCCACGATTTAGGATTCACCTTATATTCCACTCACGGCACCGCAAAAGTGCTCTCCGATGCAGGTCTTCCTGTTATCCCCGTGGATAAAATTCACGAAAATGCAGAAAACAACACTCTAACCTTGATTGAAAGCGGTAAAGTAAACTTTGTAGTTTCCACTTCCGCAAAAGGTAGACTGCCCGAACGTGACAGCGTAAAAATCAGAAGAAAAGCGGTAGAAAGAAGCGTTCCCTGCTTCACCTCTATTGACACTGCAAACGCTGTTATCAACTCTATGAAAGGTAAATACTCTGAACAAAGCATCGAAATCGTGGATATCAACAATATGCGCGAAGATAAAGTGACTGTGGAATTTACCAAAATGCAGAGCTTGGGCAACGATTATATCTATTTTGATTGCTTAGACAAGCAGATTGATAACCCCGAAGCACTGGCAATCCGTCTTTCCGACCGTCACTTTGGCATCGGTGCAGACGGTGCGGTGGTCATTGAAGCTTCCAAAATTGCTGATGCGAAAATGAGAATCTTCAATGCAGATGGCACCGAGGGCAGAATGGGCGGAAACGCTATCCGTTGCGTGGGTAAATACCTGTATGACAAGGGCATTGTTCCCCGTGAAGATATGGAAATTGAAACCTTAAGCGGTGTGAAAAAGCTGAAGGTTTACACCATGGAGGGCGAAGTAGTTGCAGCACAGGTAGATATGGGCAAGGCAGAAACCAAACCCGAACTGGTTCCCGTGGTTTCCGACAAAGAACCGGTGATTAACGAACCCATCAGTGTTGCAGACGAAACCTTTAACGTAACCTGCTTAGCAGTTGGCAATCCTCACGCAGTAGTATTCACTGAAAACTTAGACACCGTAAACTTAGAAAAAATTGGTCCCGAACTGGAATATCATCCCATGTTCCCCGATCGGGTAAACGTGGAATTTGTTACTGTGATTGATAAAAACACCCTGAAAATGCGTGTTTGGGAACGTGGTATCGGCGAAACCTTAGCTTGCGGTACCGGTGCTTGCGCAGCAGCTGTTGCAGCAATCTTAAACGGTCACTGTGAAAAAGATACCGATATCACCGTGAAGCTCCCCGGCGGAGATTTAAAAATCCGTTACACAGATTCAACTATTCAAATGACTGGACCGGCGGTGAAATCCTTTGAAGGTAAAGTTTCTTTCTAACGGCTTGAAAAAGAACATAGACCGCAAAAGGCATAGGATTTATTTCCTATGCCTTTTTGTTTAAGGTGAAAATTTGTTGGCACAAATTTTGATTAGAATGCCTTTTGCTATCTGCAAACTTCACCGCTCGGCGTACCAATGTACGCCTTCGGGTAACCCTTCGGTTCAGTTTGCAAATTCTATGCCCTTTTTCTTCGCCTTTGGGAACGGCTTGATAAATGGCGCATAATCCGTGAATCTCACCGCTCGGCGTACCGTTATGCTGTACGCAGTACTACGGCTTCGGGCTCGTCAAGGTGTTGCCTTGATTCGATTTCCGAATTCTGCATCCATTTCTCATCGCCTTACGTTAGGATCAATAAAAAAGACGAAGTTCTTTTTCAAAGAATTTCGTCTTTTTGTTTTTGAGATAAAGTTGCATAGAACAATTTACACATCTGTCCCTACAATTTTTCTTTGATAAAATACTTGTAATTTTAAAATTTTTATGATACAATAAATTTGCGACATAATCCTATATATTGTACCCCAATGGAAATACTCTTGGTAAAAGGTATTTCCTCTATTTCTTATCCGTTGGGGTATGGATTGTGTCGCAACAATCGAGGATAATACTTTTTCGGTGTGTCTTCGGTTGAAGGCACACTTTTTTATTATAGGGGGAAAATCTATGATTATTGATATTACAGGAATAGAACTGATTCCAGGAAATGGCGGAAAAGACTGTCCCGGTAATGGTGAAAACGGAAATGAGTGCTGTTGCGATGAATGTAATTATATGTGTTGTTGCTTTGAATTACGTGGAAAACATGATTGCAACGAATGTGTTCATACCCAGTGTCCCCGCAATAAAAATTACGCTTTGAAATTAGAAAAAATTGAATCGTTACGAAAATATACGAGAAATCATAATTTATAAAATGTAGGGGACGGTGCCCACACCGTCCCGTTTTTTGGTATTGCTATTCTTTATGTTATGCGAAATCATAAAATCGGACAGATGACCACATCTGTCCCTACAATTTTTCTTCTTTCAAACAAAAAAGAACGCTATCATTGATAGCGTTCTTTTTATTATTTTGTAATGGTTACTTCGTTATTTTGATAATCTGCCGTAAAGGTTTCGCCGGCGAGCAATTCGCCCGAAATGAAAAGATCTGCAATCTTGTCTTCCACTTCACGTTCAATCAAGCGGCGAAGGGGTCTTGCACCGAATTTTTCATCAAAACCGTTTTCGATCAGGTATTCCACTAACGCATCGGTAAAGGAAACATAAAGCTTTTTATCTCTGAGATTCTTTTTAATATCCGAGAGCATAATGTGGGTAATTTTGCGAAGTTCTTCTTTGCCCAACGGGTCAAACACCACAACTTTATCCACTCGGTTTAAAAACTCGGGACGGAAAAATTCACGAAGTGCTTTATTCACCTTATCTTTGGCTTTTCCTTCGTTTCCTTCCGAAAAACCTAAGGATGCGGCTTTATAGTCACTGCCTGCATTGGTGGTCATAATGATGATGGCATTATAGAACCGCACGGTTTTGCCGTGGCTATCGGTTAAAATACCGTCATCTAAAATCTGCAGAAGCAGGTTAAACACATCAGGATGTGCTTTTTCAATTTCGTCAAAGAGAATAATGGAATAGGGTTTCTTTCTGATTTTTTCGGTAAGAAGCCCTGCATCATCGTAGCCAACGTATCCCGGAGGGGAACCAATCAGCTTAGATGCGGTGTGCTTTTCCATATATTCACTCATATCAAAACGAATGATGCTTTCCTCACTGCCAAACAGTTCATACGCCAAGGTTTTTACCAGCTCGGTTTTCCCCACACCCGTAGGACCTGCGAAAATGAAAGAGGTGGGCTTTCTTTTGGAAGAAAGACCTGCTCTGCCACGGCGAACTGCAGCGGCAACGGCGTTTACCCCGTCTTCCTGACCTGCAATGCGGAGTTTCAGTTTCTCTTCTAAGTGAATCAGATTTTTCGCTTCAATGCCTGTGATATTGCGAACGGGAATTCTTGTGATATTTTCAATCACGGTGGCAATATCTTCGGTGGTTACCGCACGGTATGCCCCTTTTTCCAGCTCAGCAATTCTGTCACGAAGCTGACATTCTTTAATCTTATAGTCTGCCGCCTTCTGATAATCGTCGATGGAATCGTTTTCCACCGATGCTTCCTTTAATTCCACGATGGAGGCAAGTTCTGCCTTTAATTTTTCCAGTTCCACCAAAGAATCGTTGGTCACATTTTTTACCGCACCGCTTTCGTCCATCAAATCAATTGCTTTATCGGGCAGTTTTCTATCGAAAATATAGCGGTCTGCCATTACAGCAGCGGTTTCAATAGCTTCATCGGAATAGGTTACCTTGTGATAATCTTCGTAGTAGCCACGGATACCTTTTAAGATTTCAATGGTTTCATACACATCGGGTTCTTCCACCATAACCGTTGCAAAACGGCGTTCTAAGGCAGAATCCTTTTCGATATGCTTTCTGTATTCTTCGGGGGTGGTGGCACCAATCATGCGAAGCTGACCTTTTGCCAGATAGGGTTTTAAGATGTTTGCCGCATTCATTGCGCCGTTGGCATCACCTGCCGCCACGATGTTGTGAATTTCGTCAATCACCAAGATCACGTTGCCACGTTCGATGGCGTCTGTTACCACAGCTTTTAAGCGCTGCTCAAACTGACCCCGAAACTGGGTGCCTGCAATCATTCCCGCAAAATCCACTAAGAAAATCTGAGCGTTTAACAGCTTGTGAGGCACTTCGCCTTTCACAATCTTTAATGCCAGACCTTCTGCAATGGCAGTTTTCCCAACACCGGGTTCCCCTAAAAGAACCGGATTATTTTTGGTACGGCGGTTTAAGATGTGAATTACGCGGTTGATTTCTGCATTTCTGCCGATGACCGCGTCGATTTCGCCCAAACGAGCCTTGTCGTTTAAGTTGGTGCCGTAGGATTCCAACGGAGTTTTCTTTTGATTTTTCTGTTTTTTGTTTTTCTGTTTGATGCCAATGTCCTCCGGACGGATTTCTGCCTCCTCAGGCATTTCATCCATGGGCATCATCATCATATTGTCGCCGAACATAGCGCCTTGTTCCATCATTTCGGTAAGCTGTTCGTTCATATTCATAAAATCATCTTCATTGATGCCAAACTGGGAAAGCATCTTATCAAAGGGCTTAATTCCCAACTCTTTGGCACACTGGAAGCACAATCCTTCGGAAACTTCCTTACCGTTTTCCATTTTTGTGACGAACACAACTGCCATATTCTTTTTACATTTTGAACATAATACCATTAAAAAAGCCTCTTTTAATTCAGAAATTTGCGAAAAGACTAAAATTTATCAAAAAGATTAGTCTAATAATTCGTCTTCACGGCGAAGAAGTTCACGGAATGCCGCTTCTTCTTCGGTAGCGTCTTCAATTTCGATGAAAGCGTTGCCGTCTTCGGTAACTTTTAACATTACCACATCCACTTCATCAGGTTCTTCTGCGGTCAATACGGGAGTGAATGCACCGTAAACACCGTCTCCAAACTCAAATAAGTCAATGAGTTCATAGTCTTCAGGTTTACCGTTTTCATCGTATAAGGTAACAATCTGTTCGATGGTTTCTTCCTCTTCCTGAGGAATTGTCACAATATTTTCCTGTTCATTTAAGTTTTTATTGTTTGCCATTTTGAATGACCTCCTTGTTCTTTTGACTTTTTTGGAATCAATTTGTTCCAAAAATATGAAATGAAATTTAAAATCTTCTGTTTAGCCTTGAGGATGGCTTTGTATATATCCCTGCAGAATAATTGCCGCAGAAAGCATATCTTTTTTGCCTTCTTTTTTACGCACATTCATTCCGATTAACGCCCGCTGTGCCACAATGGTGGTCATTCGCTCATCGTAAAAATCAATGGGGATTTGGGGGAAATCTTCGGAAAGTTTTTTGGCAAAGTCACGGGTTTTTTCCACACGGGGACCCTCACTGCCATCCATGTTTTTGGGAAGGCCCAGCACGAATTTTTTTATCTGATATTCATTGACATACCCAACCAACTGTTTTAGGGCATCCCGATCCCCATTCACGGTAATATAACCAATGGGTTGAGCGGTGATGCCAAGCAGGTCGGAAACGGCAAGACCGATTCTGCGGTCACCGTAGTCAATCGCTAACGTTCTCGGATACATAGTGCCTCCCCGGTTTGAATGAATAGTGAATAATGAATAATGAAGAATTGCGGTGGCAGGCAAAGCCTGCATTGTAGGGAACGGATTCATCCGTTCTGTTATTTTGCGGAATGCATAAATGCATTCCCTACACAGTAAGGTGAGAATGAATCCACCGAATCCGCATTGTTGGAGCAAGCATTTGTTTGGTTCTCCGCTATCTGAGGTGCAGGAAAAGGGCGCAGAACGGACAAACTGAACCCGCAGGGGTTACCCGAAGGCGTACACAGGTACGCCGAGAGGTGAAGTTTGTTCGTAACAAAAAAGCAATTACAATTCAAAATTGTTGCAAACAATTTTCACTTTGAAAAATGACACCTCATCCGTCAAAACCTATGGTTTTGCCACCTTCCCCTCGAGGGGAAGGTGGCAAAAAATGTTGCTTTTTTGTGGTCTGCGTTCTTTTACAAGCTGTTTTCTAAGCTTCGTAGTCGCAGAGTACCCGACTTTCTGCAATTGCTCTGATATAGCCTTTGCAAGCAACATGCAGAGGATGATCCTGATAAGCGTTTAAGCTGTCCCAATCGGGAAATTCGGAATACAGGCAAATGTCGTATGCCGCATCGCTTTTATTTTGGTCAATTCCCACTTCGCAGGTGAGAAGACCGGGGATTTTGCCGTTTAAGTCTTCCAGCATTTCTTTCATCTTCAGCATCATCTGCGCCTTGGATTCGCCGTTTACTTCGTCTTTAATGTTCCAGAATACAATGTGTTTTACCATAATTTTTTCTCCATTTTTGCTAGGATTGCGTTGGGTTGGTTGCTTTTGCTTATGGGGTTACTTTACTTTTTGGGCATCCAGATCGGGAGTATAGGTGTCTACCATAGCGGCAACCGCTTTTTTCACTCCGTCGGGATCGGTATCGTAAAGCACAGCTTTTAAGGTTTCCAGCTGTTTGGTTAACTGTTCATATTCACAGGCAATAGGCTGCCCGATGAAAATCTTGTTGTGAGAGGTATTGGTTAAGCCTTCTTCTGCCATCAAAAGCTCCTCGTAGAGCTTTTCGCCGGGACGAAGACCGGATACCTTGATTTCAATATCTTTTCCGGGAGTGTAGCCGGAAAGACGAATCAGTTTTTCTGCCAAATCGTAAATTTTAACGGGGCGTCCCATATCCAGCACGAAAATTTCGCCGCCGGTGGCAAAGCTTGCCGCCTGCAACACCAGCTGGGACGCTTCGGGAATGGTCATAAAATAACGGGTGATGTCTTTGTGTGTTACAGTAACAGGTCCGCCACGCTGAATCTGTTTGCGGAACAGCGGAATTACCGAACCGTTGGAGCCAAGCACGTTTCCGAACCGAACTGCCACAAAATCAGTTTCCGAAATGGACTGAATGGACTGGGTAATCATTTCGCAGATACGTTTGGTAGCACCCATAATGTTGGTGGGATTTACCGCTTTATCGGTGGAAATCAGCACAAATTTTTCTACCTGATACTTATGAGCGGTCAGGGCTGTGTTCAAGGTGCCGAATACGTTGTTTTTAATAGCTTCCTGAGGGCTTTTTTCCATGAGAGGCACGTGTTTGTGGGCTGCTGCATGGAACACCAACTGGGGACGGTAATGTGCAAACAGTTCGTCTAGACGCTGCTGGTCTCGTACGGAAGCGATAATTACATCCAGCGACAAATCAGGATATTGATAACGAAGCTCCTGCTGCAGATCGTAGGCATTGTTTTCGTAGCAATCCACCACAACCAACTTGCCGGGATTGTATTTGGCAATCTGGCGACAAAGCTCAGAGCCGATGGAGCCGCCTCCTCCGGTTACCAGCACGGTTTTGCCGGCTATCTGACTTTTTAAGCTCTGGTTATCCAGATGGATGGGGTCACGTTCCAAAAGGTCTTCAATTTCCACGTCACGAATGGCGTTGGAGGAAATGGACTTTTTATCAGACATAGATTGTTCAATGCCGGGAAGAATTTTGATTTTGCAGGCGGTTTCGCTACAGATGGATAAAATCTTCTGCAAAGATGCCTGGTCAACCGAGGGAATGGCGATAATAATCACTTCCACATTCTGTGCTTTTGCTACTTGGGGAATGTCTTTTCGGGAGCCGAACACACGGTATCCGTGAATGGAACGTCCCACTTTTTGGGGGTTATCGTCAATAATTCCTACAACACGGTATAAATTCTGCTGATTTCTCAAAATATCTTCAATCAAAAGCTTTGCGGCAGAACCGCCACCCACGATTAAGGTGTTGGCGCCGTCTTTGCTCTTGTGCGGCAGGTCGGTAGCAGACAAAATCATACGGATTGCCACACGGTTGATAACTACAATAACTGCTGCCAAAAAGCTGAAGATCAGAATAATTTTGTGTGATAAGAACAAATTGGAGAAAAATACTCTTGCCAAAAATACGGGAATCACACCGATGCCGAAATATCCCATAGTTCTGCCGTATTCCCTCACGCTGCTGTACTTCCAGAGGGTGTTATAGCAACCGCCGATGATTAAGGAAACGGTAGCACAGACAGTGGTTAACAGAACCGTGCGAATGGTTTGGTCTACAATCGCCTGAGATACTCCTTCATCAAACCGGATGAGAATGAATGCAAGATATGAGAAAACAATGCAGACAAAATCCGCAAAAATCAGGCTGTATTTTTTGTATTTTTTAAAGGTGTCCATCGGAAAAAATCTCCTTCTTCGGTAAGGTTTTCGCGGTGGGGAAATGCATATTACGCTATTATATAACACCATCATACTATAAAATGGGGAAAAAGTCAAGAAAAAACTCGCTGTTTTCCCTGAAAAATCCCTTGATATAAGCCCCAAAAGGAAGGTTGTGGAAAAAAGGGTCAAAAAACAGTAAAATCTGAGGAAAAACAGCTAAAAAATCAAGAAATCAGTTGACATTTGGGCAAACACATGCTATAATGGATGCGGAAAATTGTTTTCTTATAGTATAAAAACATCAATCCCGGAAAGGAAGCAAAGGATATGGAACGGAATTTTACCGTCAACGAGATTATCACAATACTGTTAAAACGACTGTGGCTGATTGTAACGATGGCTTTAATCGGAGGCATCATTGCATTTTCTTATTCTCAGTATGTTTTGCCGAAAAAATACACCGCTAAAGTTGCTCTTTATGTGTATAACGAAAAAAATGACCCCTTAAATCAGGGAATGAACGTGAATGACTTTAACCTGTCTGCCAAGCTGGTTAATACCTATATGGTTATTTTAAAAAGTGACACGGTTTTGGAAACTGTTTCCAACAAAATCAGTCGTCTTGGCGTGAACTACACTGCCAACGAATTAAGAGGGATGATTTCTTCCGACGTTCTGGAAGAAACCGAAGTATTTGAAGTTGCGGTTTCCTGCACCGATGCGGAACACGCAAAAATTATTGCAGATGCGATTGAGCAGGTGGCACCCATGGAAATTATCCGTGTGGTTCGTGCCGGTGCGGTGGAAACGGTGGACAAGGCAAATCTTCCCACCAAGCCCAGCTCCCCCAATGTTTCTCAGAATACCATCATCGGTGTTCTGGTGGGATTAGTGGTAGCCTGCGGTATGGCATTTGTGTTCGAGCTGATGAACACTTCCGTAAAATCCAAAGAAGAGCTTAGCGAGCAGTATAAGCTTCCGGTGCTTTCGGTTATTCCCAATCTGCACCACGAAGGCTCTTCTCACAGTCGTTACGGCGGAAGATACGGTTACAGTTACAACTACGGCTCTCATTATCAGTCTGAGCCTGAAAATCCGGAAGAAGGAGGGAAATCAGTATGAAAAAGTTAAATAATCACACGGTAGGCTCCCTGCTTCGTTCCCGCAAAAAAGAATCGCCTCGTCGCGCTACCCGTTCCACCCACTTAATTGACGATAAATCCAACTTCAGTATTCGTGAAGCATATAAAATCGGCAGAACCAATATTCGTTTTGCTCTGCCCGAAGAAGAAAGCAGCGTCATCATCGTAACCAGTTCCTGGCCCATGGAAGGCAAAACCACCAACTGCATTAATCTGGCGATTGCCTTTGCACAAACCGGTGAGAAAACGCTGCTGATTGACTGTGACTTAAGAAAGCCCCGTGTTGCCAAAGTATTTGGTATTGTCTCTAAAACAGGCTTGTCCAACGCACTTCGTAGTTTTTGTCCGGTGAAGGAAGCAATTCAAGCTACCCAGTATGAGAACTTATTTGTTATGCCTTCCGGTCATATTCCTCCCAACCCTGCAGAGTTGTTATCCTCTAAGGAAATGCAGGACATGCTCACCGAGCTTAAGAAAGAATACCGATATATTTTAATTGATACTCCCCCTGTAAATCTTCTGGCGGATGCGCTGCTATTGGCAAGCTCTGCATCCGGTACCGTTATGGTTGCCCGTCAGGGAGTAACTGACCATAAGTCTTTGCAGGAAGCATTGGAAAAACTGAAATTCTCAGGCGCAAAAGTGTTGGGATTTCTCTTAAATGATGCCGTGGAAGACGGCGGCTCTTACTATCGCTACCATATGGGTTACGGCAGATACGGTTACTACAAACGCCGTTATTACGGTAACTATAGCGGTTCTTACAGCTCTTACGAATATTCCAACAAAGCAAAAGATTCCCGTACCAAAGAAAGAGCTGAGTTGCTCAAGAAAATGAGACAGGGCGGTCAAGTTTCCGCCGGTGAAAAAGCCACCGTGAGAAAGCGCGACTCCAAAGAAAAATAATCCGCATTTCCCTTTGAAATCAACCATCGGAAAGCAGGTGAGCACATGCTGAAATACGTAGACGTGCATTCTCATATTCTTCCCAAATTTGATGACGGTCCCGAGCATATTGAAACCTCCTTAAAAATGTTGGAGGAAGAATACCGTCAGAATGTGGAAACGGTGATTTGCACTCCTCATTGCAAGGATATTGAAAATATTTCCATTGATGAATTTATTGCCAAACGCAACAGACGTGCCATGGAGCTTCGGCAATTTGCCAAAGAAAAAGGAGTAACGTTTCCCGATCTTCGTTTGGGTGCAGAAGTGCTTTTAAACTGTGACCTTTCGGAAATTAACGGTATTGAGAAGCTCGCCATCGAAGGTACCCGATACATTTTGGTGGAAATGCCTTATTCCACCGCTTGGTACGATTGGATGTTTGATTCTATTTATGCGCTGATTGCCCATTGTAACTTGATTCCCGTGATTGCGCATATTGAGCGTTATCCTCACGTGGATAAGAAAAAGATTAATAAACTTGCGGCAATGGATGTGTATTTTCAGATTAACGCCGAATCTATTTTAGATAAAAAAATGCGTAAATACGTACTTAAAATGGTTGAAAAAGACGCCATCCACCTGATGGGAAGCGATTGTCACAATCAGTCTGAGCGTTCCCCCAATCTGGCAGAAGCGTATGACTATCTTAATCATAAAGTGTCGGATGAATTTGCGCAGTACATGAATGTGAACAGTCATTTGTTATTAGATAATGAATATATCGAAAAATTCGCCAGCAACTATTATCAGGCGGAGCCGGAAGGCTTTTTCAAACGTATTTTTCGGTAAGTTTTTTGGTAACAGAGAGGAGAAATTATGAAATTAAAAGACGGCTTTATGCTCAAAGAAGTGGCAGGCAGCTATATTGTGATTCCCGTTGGCCAGATAGATTTTACTGCGATGATCACCGTGAACGAAACCGGTGCTTTCTTGTGGGAGCTTTTGGGTGATGACTGTGATATGGACCATCTTTGCGCCAAAATGACTGCGGAATACGATATCGACGAAGCCACCGCAAAACGGGATATCGAAGCATTTTTAAAAATTCTTTCTGACAATAATTTAATGGAATAAGCTATGGAACCGACAAGAAAAATAGCAGATGTGGCACTGATGGGAGCAGTTACCGAGGAAGCACTCCGTCGGGGAGACACCGTCCGTATGACAGTAACGGGGAACAGTATGTATCCTCTGTTTCACACCAGACGTGACACGGTAGTCCTGTCCCCTGCCAAACACATCAAAAAATATGATATTACCTTTCATAAACGGGATGACGGCAGATACATTCTGCACCGTGTGCTGAAAGTTTGTAAAAACGGCACTTACCTGATTGCGGGAGACAATGAGCTAAAAACCGAGCCTCCGGTGCGTCGGGAGCAGATTTTAGGCGTTGTCACCGAGTTTACCCGTTGGGGGAAGGTGAAACAACCAAAAGGCCTCGGCTATTGGTTCTATGTTCGCATCTGGCACCTTTTGATGCCTTATCGCTGGAAAATTGTGAATTTCCGTTTGCGAAACGCTAGGGCGAATCCTAAAAAATAAATTTGGAGATACACGGCATGAAGAAGAACAGTCAATTAAAATGGCTTTTAAAAAGAACCGGGCCCAAAATGTATGGGAAACTGGCTCTTTTAACCTTGCTTGGTGTTGTGATGTCAACTATTGGCGTGCGGTTCGCCATCGTATCCAAAGACCTTTTGGATATCGCCTCTCATTCCGTGGAAGGTGATTTAACCGCCCAGGTTATCCGTCTTTTTGTGATGCTTGGTTTGCTTTTGGCAAGTCAGATTTTTTATTCTTTATACAACGCCCGTGTTAGCGGGCAATACGGAATCCGCTTAAAAGAACATGTGTTTCGCACCTGTTTAGAGCGTGATTGGCAACAAGTCAGCAATATTCACTCCGGGGAACTTATCAACCGTATCCATTCCGATGTAAACGTGGTGGTGACGGGGGTTATGCTGTTAGTCCCCAATTTGATTTCCCTGCTGGTTCGGATTTTCTTAAGCTTTTATGAAATGTTTCAGCTGGATTGGCTGTTGGCAACCATTTGTCTGATTCTGGCACCCTTCATTTTGTTGACGGCTCGGCTGTATTCATCCCGTATGAAAAAGCTGCACAAAAAATGTATGGAAACAGACGGGAAAACCAAATCCTTTATGCAGGAAATTTTGCAGAATTTATTGGTTATTAAAGCATACCGTGCAGAAGATAAAGTGGTGGAAGAGTCCCGCACATTTCAGTTTTTGCATTTTAAATTTACCTTAAAACGCAATCACATCAGTATTCTGATGAACATTTTGTTCTACTTAGCATTAACTGCAAGTTACTATGTCGCGATGGGCTACTGTGCGTGGAAGCTTTCGCTGGGACTGATGACTTTTGGTACTCTGATGGCAATCTTGCAGCTGGTAAATCAGGTGCAAACACCTTTTAAAGATTTATCGTCCATTGTGCCTCAGTATTTTTCCACATTAGCATCTGCAGAACGTCTGCAGGAACTGGAAAATCTGTCTGCTGACGGTCGCAAGTTTTTGGTGGATAACAAAAAACCTGTGGTGGAAGTGAAAAACATGAGCTTCTCCTACGGTGACGAAGAAATTTTTGACAATACCGATTTCACCATGAAAGACGGAGAATTCATCGCCATTTCCGGTATTTCCGGTATCGGTAAATCCACTTTATTAAAATTGATTATGGGCATCCTCACTCCCAAAAGCGGCGAAGTTTGTTGCTATCGGGAACTTGCTTATGTTCCGCAAGGGAATATGATTCTTTCCGGCACCATTCGGGAAAACATTGCCTTTTATCGCGGTGTTCGTGAGGATGATATTATAAAAGCTGCCAAAACAGCTGAAATTTATGACTTTATCCAAACTCTTCCCGAAGGGTTTGACACTGTTTTAGGGGAAAAAGGTCTTGGTCTCTCTGAAGGTCAGGTGCAACGACTTGCCATTGCAAGAGCGGTGTACCTGGATGCTCCCCTGTTTTTGCTGGATGAATGTACCTCTGCCTTAGATGAAGCCACCGAACAGAAGGTGCTATCCAATTTAAAGGCAATGCAAGGCAAATCCTGTATTATTATTTCTCATAAACAGGCTGCTTTTGATATCGCAGACAGAAAAATCGCTGTGGAAAACCGCAAAATTGTTTCAGTTGGATAAAATTCACAGAGCAAAAAATCCTATACTATTATATTATATATATAGGAGAATTTTTTGCGAAAAAATTACTCAATCTGCACAAAAAAAGTCCTAATCCGAAAAATTTGCTACACGAAAAACAGAAAATGTGCCACAAAATTTGTATTCCCCAACTTTTGTGGAAAAAATTTGTGGAAACAGCAAAACGAAATAAGAAGTGGCAATTTCTTTGGTTATTTTGCACAAAAAAATGCGAATGAATTTTACAAATAATTTTCATTTTTTTTTGAAAAAGGGTTGACCAAAAAAATGGGCTGTGCTATAATTATCATAGTAAAATAGCTATATTGTCTAGAGGTGGGGAGGCGTTTGACCAATGGTGAAGAAGATTTTGCTGTTTGTTTTGATGCTCTCAATCTGTATGTCAGTTGGCGTATTTGCGAATGAATCTGTCTCTGTTGCAGAAGCAGATTCCGTTGTTGCTGCGCAGTCAGATGAGGAACCGGAGGAAATCCGTCTTCGGAAAGCAGATACCATTTTTCTGCAAATCGGCAATTATGCTGCTGTTACCGATGGTAAACTCACTTGGATTGACCTGGCAAATAAAAATGTAATTCCTTATATTAAAGAAGATAGAACCATGGTTCCCTTAAGATTTTTAACCGAATCCTTGGGTGCAACCGTGGGTTATAATGCAGAAACCCGTGGCATCACCGTCACTTTAGGAGATATTGCGATGGAGCTCACTGTGGGCGAAAAAGCTTATCTTTTAAATGGTGAACTGTTCGAGATGGACTGTGCCGCAGAAATTCTGGAAGACAGAACCTTTGTTCCTGTTCGTTTCGTATCAGAAGCGCTGGGCAAATCGGTTACCTGGCTTTCCGCAGAACGTATTGTTGTTGTTACCGATGTTGCTTCTCCTTGGTTGGAAGGTAATGCGGCGGAAAATGCTGTTTTGGCTGAGGTTCGCTTGGATCTCTCCCCCTTAGGTCGCAACAATATCCGATAATTTTGATGAGAAACCCTCGGAGAAAGAAATTTTCTTTGAGGAAAACTACAAACAGAAAGGTATGATTCCAATGGCAAAGAAACTGTTCGCATTGATGATGGTATTAATCCTCTCCTGCTCCTGCATGGCATTTGCAAATGAGCCGGTAGAAGATGGCACAATTGAAGAAATTCAGGGAGATATCATGCTGATTTCCGAAGAAGCCGGAGATGCACCCGTTGCAGAAGCACCGGTAGCCGATAAGGCAAAAGTAGTATTTGATGTATCCGCTCCCGATGCAGACGGATTCTTCACTGTTGATATCACTTTATATAACGCTACATACAAAGGTATCATTTCTACCGTTTCCTATGACCCGGAAGTAGTTGCTCCTGTAAATAAAGATACCAAAGAAGTTACCACTGATTTAATGGAAGCTTTATCTTGTCCTGTTGTGGCAAAAGATTTAGAAACCGGGGAAGAAATTGCTGACTGGCAGTCTTTCAAAGGTTCCAAAGCAGCAAACGGTATTTTAGCATTGTTCAGCATAACAGATACCAAGGTTGCGCCCAACTCTGTTGTATCTGATAAATTCCAGGCATTAGCTGACGAAAACGGTTTGGGAATTATCCGAATCACTATGAAAAAATTAACCGATGCTCCTGTAGAATTTAAATTAGCAGAGAGCAATGTGATAACAGGTGGCATGATGGTAGTTAATTCTTATGGTATGCAGAATTGTGCTGTGGAATTTAACTATCCCGATGGCAAAACAGATTCTTCTGATGTAACTGGCGTAAATGATATTACCAGCTCCGACAGCACTGCAAATCTTGATATGGTAACCCGTAAACAATTAAGAGCAGAAAACGTAGTATTTTTGCAGATTAACAACTACGGTACTGTTGGGAACGGTACTTTAAAATGGGTAGATAAAGACAACAAAGACGTTAAACCTTATATTAAAGATGACAGAACTATGATTCCCCTGCGCTACATTGCAGAAGAATTAAAATGCAAAGTAAGTTATGTGGAAGAAACCAAAGAAATTTTAATTGAAAATGAAAGAACCAAACTGGTATTCCAGATTGGCTCCACTACCTACACCAATGACGGTTTGAAAAAAACCATGGACGTTGCTCCCGAGATTTCTCAGGACAGAACCTTCGTTCCCTTGCGTGCGGTAGCAGAAGCATTAAACTGTGATGTTCAGTGGTTAAATGCACAGAGAATGGTAATCGTTTCTCCTGCAAACTATCCCTGGAATGCAGAAAAAGATGTTGAAAAACAGTTAATGTCTGAAATTATGCTGATGCTGACCTTGCGTGATTACGCTTACGCAAGCGTTCAGTAATCAAATTATCTTAGAAATACCGCTTATTTCTTTCCTTATCGAAAGACAAATCTAAAATCTCCGCCGTTGTTTTGCAATGGAGTAAAGATGCAGGAAGACGGATGTGGGGATTGCAAAAACACTTGGCGATTCTTTCTTTGACTATTCCAAAAAAATTCTTTGGTATCAAAGAAATGAATATATTACTTTGTTTAAAAAAAAATAAATATACCCGGGTTTTTTCCCCCGGAAAAAAAGTAAAGGAGAAAAACTATGAAAAGACTCATCGCTTTACTCGCTGGTTTAGCAGTGGTTGGTAGCATGTCTATGACTTCTTTTGCAGCTTTTTCTGATGAAATCGCTCTGAACGCAGACGGCACTACCTATACCGCAACTTTATCCAGCGAAGCTGCTACTGCGAATGCTGGTAAACAGACCACCATCGTTGCTTACAAAGGCGACACTATCGATGTTGGTTCTATCCAGTACATCAATCAGGAAGCAGCAGACAGCTTTACTTTCCAGTTAAAAGATGAATTAACTGAAAACGTTAAAGTTGTTATGGGTGGCGAAGCCATCGACAAACAGGAAGTTGGTACCATTTTCTTTGAAAAAGAAGCTGATACCTACACCGTAAGCGGTTCTGTTAACAATTTCGTAGAAGCTGACTACTATGATATGTTAGTTGCTGACGAAATCGTTGCAGAAGAAGATTTAGACGCTTACAAAGCAGCATACGGAACTTTTGCTCACTTAGTAACTGTGGACGAAGCTCTGGAATTTGCTGGAAACTATGGTGATGAACTCATCATCAATCCCATCGCAACCGTTGAAATCGTTGACGGTACCTACGCATTCGAAGGCTTAGAAGCTGGCGCATATGCTGTTGTTATCACCAGAGACGCTGCATTACCCTATATGGAATATGCAACTGTTGAAGATGCTGACGTAGACATGGGCGCTGTTGATATGCTGTTCGGTGACGTAATCGGTGCAAAAGACTTCTTTATCGACGGTAGTGACATTGCTACAGTGTTGGACGTTAACGGTTTAGATATCACTGAAGGCGCTACTGTTGCTGGTTATGACGTTGTACATGACTTATTCATCGATGGCGGTGATATTGCCGTTCTGTTAGGAAATAACGGTCTGTCTCTGTATGACTACGGTACAGATTTCATTAACGACAATCTGTAAGATTTAGTTCAATTATAATTTTGAAAGGAAATTGATTACAATGAAAAAAGTATTTTCACTCTTATTAGTAGTGGCTATGCTGGCTTCTTTATCTCTGGTATCTTTCGCTGCTGATCCTCATAAAGACGGTGGTATGCATACCGTGATTACAGATAACGGCGCTACTGCAACTGTTGAAGTTTATGTTACCAATGTTAACGCTTGTGCTGGTTTCAACTCCATTCTGTTAACTACAGCTGCAACTTATGTTGAAGGTTCTGCAGTTTTAGGCGAAAAATTTGCTACTTGTGTTCTGAATGACACCCAGAATAAACCTGGTCAGATTAAAATGATCGGTTCTTTCTCTGATTTAGGTAATTATGTTACTGAAAAAGGTACTTTATTAGCAGTTTCTTACACTGTTAACAAAGTTGATGCAGCTACCAAATTAACCGAAGCTGATTTTGCTTATGGTGACAAAGCTTTAACCGCATCTAAAATCCCCACCTCTGCTGGTTATACTGTAGCTGGTCAGACTGCTGGTGCTAAGTTTACTTCTGTAAATAACCCCGCTTACTTTACTCTCGAAGTTGATGGTGGTTCTGCCTTCTCTGCAACTGCAGCTGGCACCACCATTACCTGTGCAGGTAAAGTTGACGCTACCGTTACCAACTACGGTGTAGAATTCACCAAAGAATCTACCGTAGAAGGCGCAAGAGCTCAGAAATACTATGGCGCTATGGACGGCGATACCGTTTCCGATGGCAACGACGGCGTTACCACCTTCACCTTCGGTAACTGGGACGGTACCTTCGAAATCGTTTTAGAAAACGTTCATACTGGTACTAAAGTATTAAACTTCTTCGCTAACGATACTATCATCGCTGACACTACCTTCACCGTAGTAGTTGAATAATTTTAAAGGAGGATATATAGAGATGAAAAATTATGTTTGCCCTTCTGTTGAAATTATTTCCTTACAGGCTAATGAAGCTGTATCTTACACCAATCCGTTAGAAACCGCTGTTGTAACCACTACTGATGGTAAAATCACCACCACTTACAACATGGCTCTGTTAGACGAAGGTTCTCAGATCTAATTGCCTGTTAATTAATTGAATAACAGAAATAAAAGAGAGGAAATCCAATTGGGTTTCCTCTTTTTTTGCTTGTGAAAATTGTGCCCAATCCGTGAATCTCACCGCTCGCTGTACACACAGTACAGCTTCGGGAAGAGAAAACCAATGGTTTTCTTTCGATTTCCAAATTCTGCATCAATTTTCCCTGCGCTTAGGTTGACTGCACAAAATTGTGCCCAATCCGTAAATTTCACCGCTCGCTGTACAGTTATGCTGTACGCAGTACTACAGCTTTGGCTCAGTTTGTCCGTTCTGAGCCATCTTCTCTTCACCTGAGTTTATGGGTACATCCATTTTTCTGCACTATGGTTTTATGTATCACATTTCAACAAAGCCTTCCCCTTGAGGGGAAGGTGGGTTTGCGAAGCAAACTCGGATGAGGTGTTGTAGGGTTCGGCGTTTTCCGACGAACCGAATGTTGTGTTTTCGGAACATTTTAAAGGCTGTTCCCCTCAATTCCACCTCACCACCGCCTGCGGCGGAGCCTCCCCTCAAGGGGAAGCCTTTTTCGTCTCCTCCATTTGGAATCGTCCCCTACCAATGTAGATATTGTGATCGTTTTGTTTTGTAGGGACAGATGCCCACATCTGTCCGTTTTTTGAAGATTGCACAACATTATGCAATATATTGTGATAAAACGGGACGGTGTGGGCACCGTCCCCTACGAATGTGTTTGCGGAACCATACACGGGAGGGGGTGGAAACCCTCCCCTACAATGCATCCGTAGGATGCCACCGCATTTATTCTTTCTTCCTCATTATTTCTTCTTTAATTTTTCCCAAACCCCTTGCAAACAGATGCTAAAAGTATTATAATATACAATAAGAATATATTGGTTAAAACCAAGGGAGAAAGGGCGTAGCAAACGATGAGATTTAAAAATTTAGCAGATGTAACAGAACAATTATCCAATAAAACTGTCACAGTGTTAGGGGTTGGGGTAAGTAATCTTCCTTTGGTAACCTTTCTGTTGGAACATGGTGTTACCAAAATAACCCTTCGTGATAAAAACCCGTCACCCGAAGCAGTAGCACTTGCCGAAGCAAATAACTTACCCATGATTTCGGGGGATGACTATCTTAACAATCTCACCGAAGACGTAATTTTCCGTTCTCCCGGTATTATGCCAACTTCTTTGGAAATCGTGAACGCAACTGCTCGTGGAGCCGAACTCACTTCCGAAATGGAGCTGTTCTTTGACCTGTGCCCTGCCAAGATTATCGGCATCACGGGTAGTGACGGCAAAACCACCACCACCACCTTAATTTATGAAATCTTAAAAAAGGCAGGCTACACCTGTCATTTAGGCGGTAACATCGGAAATCCTCTGTTGCCCGAACTTTCCCAGATCAAGGAAGATCATCTTGTGATTGTGGAATTATCTTCGTTCCAGCTTATGACCATGCAAAAAAGTGCCGATATCGCTGTGGTAACCAACTTAGCGCCCAATCATTTAGACAAACACACTGATATGGCTGAATACGTTGAGGCAAAGACCAACCTTTTCCGTCACGGTAGCAAAATAACCGTGTTTAATTTAGAAAACGACATCACAAAAGAATTTATCGGGGAAAATTCTCTTTCTTTCAGCTTGAAACAACCTGTAAAAAATGGGGCATACTTACAGGGTGACGCCGTGTATTTTAACGGCAAAGAGGTAATGAAAACCGAAGATATTCTGCTCCCCGGTATTCACAATGTGGATAACTATCTGGCGGCAACCTGTGCGGTTAGCCCTCTGTGCGATTTAGCTTATGTCAAACAAGTGGCAAAAGAATTTGGCGGTGTGGAACACCGTATCGAATTTGTGCGTGAGTTAAATGGCATTCGTTTTTATAATGATTCCATCGCATCCAGCCCCTCCCGTGCCATCGCAGGGTTACATTCTTTCGACCAGAAAATTATTGTGATTGCAGGGGGAAGTGACAAAAATATTCCCTTTGATTCCTATGCCAAGGAAGTAGTTGACCGCGTGAAACATTTGGTGGTAATGGGACACACCAAAGACAAGATCAAGTCCGCTGTGCTGAATGAGAACCCCGAGTTCCCCATCAGCGTGGCAGAAAACTTGGAAGATGCCGTGCATAAAGCCTATGCACAAGCCGAAGCAGGTGATGTGGTGATGTTATCGCCTGCCTGTGCAAGTTTTGACTTTTTCAAAAACTTTATGGAAAGAGGACGGTTGTTTAAAGATTTTGTAAAATCTTTAAACAATGAAGAATGAATAGTGAATAATGAATAATTGCGGTGGCAGGCAGAGCCTGCATCGTATAATGGTTGGCTTCGCCAACCTACCATAATTCTTCATTTTTCATTCTTCGCTATTCACTATTTTATTCCGAAAGGAAGTATATTTTGAAACAACTTGAAACATTATCTAAAATTCCTGCCGTGTCGGGTTACGAAAAAATGGGAAAAGACCAATTTTTTGAAATCTTTCGTCAGTTTGGCTTAATCCCCCAAACCGATGCCTACGGCAATATTTTTGCAGAAAAAAAGGCGGAAAATCCGTCCTTTCATATTTTGATTGATGCCCACATTGACGAAATCGGACTGGTTGTGTCCCAGGTATTAGACGGTGGGTTTGTTCGCTTTGAAATGTCCGGTGGGATTGATAAAAAAAATCTTCTTTGTCAGGAAGTTACCATTCTTACCGAAGAACCCATCTATGGCGTGATTGGTGCAATTCCACCCCATCTTGCCAAAAAAGGGGAAGAACAAAAAGAGTACCTGATTGATACCGGCTTAAAAGACGCTACTAAAAAGATTCCCGTTGGGACACCGATTAAGCTGAAGACAAAATTTCAGACCCTGGCGAACGGACAGTGCTCCGGCGGCTGTCTGGATGACCGTGCCGGTTTCCTTGCGGCGCTTTTAGCTGCAGAAAAATGGAATCAGAACGTGAGTGTTACGGTGCTTGGCAGTATCGGCGAAGAACGGGGTCTTCAGGGGATTGAACTGTTTCTCAGAAATCGAAGCTTTGATTTAGCCATTATTTTAGATGTGACACACGGGTATTTTGAGGGATTGAATCCCTGCCGTTCCTACCCTGTGGGACAAGGATTCAGCATTTGCTACGGCGGTATTTTAGATAATCGCTTGACCGCTCAGATTGAGCAGTATCTAACCGAACAAAATATCCCTTATCACACGGAATTGGAACCTTCCCATCCCGGCACCAATGCGTACCGTGCGGTATTGCATCGGATTCCTGCGGTGATGCTGTCTATTCCCCTAAAATATATGCATACTACTGTGGAAACCCTGTCGGAACAGGATGTGCGTTCTTTGGCTGATTTTCTTGCCATCTACGACTGGGAAACAGCGCTGGGATAGGGGGTAAAATATGGATAAAATTGCATTATTAAAACAATTAACCGCCTTAAACGGGACTTCCGGTTACGAGGATGAGGTGATTGATTTTATCACTACCCTTTTAACCGAACACGATATTCCTTACCAAAAAGACCCGCTGGGCAACATGATTGTGCAGACCGGCAAAACTCCCAACCGTATTACGCTGTTTGCCCATATGGACGAAGTTGGATTTGGAGTACGTGGAATCCGTCCCGACGGCATGATTAAGTTTGCCGCCATCGGTGGTGTGACGGACGGAATTCTGTTTTCCACTCCTGTGGTGATTGGAAAAAACAAAATACCCGGTGTGATTGGTAATATTCCAAAGCACTTGCAGGAAAAATCCTCTGATAAAGAAACGAAAATTCCTGATATGATGATTGATATTGGTGCCACTTCCAAAGAGGACGCCCAAAGTTTGGTGAAAATTGGAGATCCCATATACTGGCAGAGCGATTTTGTGCAGTTTGGGGACGGTCTTATCAAGGCAAAAGCTTTGGACGACCGTGTTGGAGTAGCAGTCATATTAGGACTGTTACTCACGAAAAAATATTCTTTTACTGCGGTGTTTACCACCCGTGAGGAAATCGGCATTATGGGGGCTAAAATGACCATTCCTGTGATTGCACCCGAAAAAGCGGTAGTGCTGGAAGTGACTACCTGTGCGGATATGCCCGGTGCTACGGAGCCCACCACCAAAATGGGTGAGGGGGTTGCGTTGTCCGTGTTAGACGGTGCATCTGTTTCCGATAGTGCCTGGAATTCTTTCATTTGGGAGATTGCTACTGCCAAAAATGTTCCCATTCAAAAAAAACTCACAACTAAAGGCGGAAACGATGCCGGTGCCGTTAGCTATGTGTCCGGCGGTGTTCCCACGGCAACCTTGTCGTTACCGGGACGTTATATTCATTCGCCTGCCAATGTAATCAGTGAGGCAGACTATGATTCCATGTACCGTCTGGCGGAACTTTTGATTAAGAAGGGGTAGAATTTTTGACGGAGTTTGCAAGAACCCCTTTGTTATTTATTTAACGCTTGATTTTTGAGCCATTTTATGATATAGTATAAATAGGAAAAGAGGTGTCAAAATGCCAATTAAAATACCAAATGAGTTGCCTGCCAGAAAAACGCTGGAGGGTGAAAATATTTTTGTCATGTCGGAGAAGCGTGCTTGCAGTCAGCATATCCGACCGTTAAAGATTGCCATTTTGAATCTGATGCCTACCAAAATCGTCACGGAAACTCAGCTGCTTCGTTTGTTGGGGAATTCTCCTCTGCAGGTGGAAATCACCTTGGTGATGACCGATTCTCACGAATCGAAAAACACTTCCGCGGAGCATCTTTCCACCTTCTATAAACGCTTTTCTGAAATTAAGAAAGAGCATTTTGACGGGATGATTATTACCGGTGCTCCCGTGGAAAAGCTGGAATTTGAAGAAGTGGACTACTGGGACGAGCTAAAGGAAATTATGGACTGGTCCACCAAACACGTCTGGTCTACCCTACATATCTGTTGGGGTGCTCAGGCAGGACTTTACCATCATTTCGGTGTTCCGAAATACGATTTGCCCGAAAAAATGTTTGGCATTTTTGAACATCAGTTATTGCAGAAACATAAGAAACTGTTTTTTGGCTTTGAAGATACTTTTTATGCGCCTCATTCCCGCCATACCGAGGTGAGAGAGGCAGATATTAAAAAAGTGCCCGAGCTTAGCTTAGTTGCCACCTCCAAAGAGGCAGGTGTGTATGCGGTAACTACCAAAAAATACCGCCAGATTTTCATTATGGGACACTCTGAATACGATAATGAAACCCTGGATTTGGAATATCGCCGTGATGTGGATAAGGGGCTCCCAATTCACGTTCCCTGCAATTATTATCCCGATGATAATCCCAATAAAAAACCTGTGAACCGTTGGCGAAGCCATGCAACTTTACTGTTCTCCAACTGGCTGAACTATTGTGTATATCAGATTACCCCTTATGATATTGATAAGGTAACACCTTATACTCATTCGTAAAATCCTATATCAAATTACTATAAAACGAAATCTTAAAGAAAGGAAGTAAATTGCTATGGATTATGCACAGGAAGCTTTGAAATTACACAAAGCACTCAAGGGGAAAATCGAAGTAACTCCTTTGTGCCCCTTAGAAACCAAAGATGATTTATCCATCGCGTACACTCCCGGTGTTGCCGAGCCTTGTCTGGAAATCAACAAAGATGTGTCAAACGCGTATGAATATACCCGAAAAGGGAACTTGGTTGCTGTTGTGACGGACGGTACCGCTGTGTTAGGGTTAGGTGACATCGGCCCCGAAGCAGGCATGCCCGTTATGGAAGGAAAAGCAGTGTTGTTTAAGCATTTTGGCGGCGTGGACGCTGTTCCGATTTGTTTAGCCACCAAAGATGTGGACAAAATCGTGGAAACCGTAAAAATGATTGCTCCCACTTTTGGCGGCATCAATTTAGAAGACATTTCCGGACCCCGTTGCTTTGAAATTGAAAGAAGACTGAAAAAAGAACTGGATATCCCCGTATTCCACGATGACCAGCACGGTACCGCCGTTGTTTGCTTAGCGGCTGTGTTAAACGCAGTAAAGCTGGTCAACAAAAAAATCGAAGATTTAGTGGTTGTGATTAACGGTGCCGGCGCTGCAGGTGTTGCCATCGGGAAACTGCTGTTATCTTCCGGCGTGAAAGACGTAATTATGTGTAACTCCAAAGGGGTTATTTACGAAGGCAAAGAAGGCTTAAACTCCGAAATCGTAGAAGTTGCAAAAATCACCAACAAAGAAAAGAAACAGGGTACCTTAGCAGACGTTGCCAAAGGTGCGGACGTGTTGGTTGGTGTGTCCGTTGCAGGTGCATTCACCGAAGAAATGATCAAGACTATGAACCGTGACCCCATCATTTTGGCAATGGCAAATCCCACTCCCGAAATCTTCCCCGAAGATGCCCTAAAAGCAGGTGCCGCAGTTATGGGTACCGGACGTTCTGACTTTGCAAATCAGATCAATAACGTACTGGCATTCCCCGGAATTTTCCGTGGTGCATTGGACGTGAGAGCGTCTGACATCAATGACGAAATGAAGATTGCCGCATCAAAAGCGATTGCATCTTTAGTTTCCGACGAGGAATTAAAACCGGAATATATCATTCCCGCACCCTTTGATCCCAGAGTGGCAGAAACTGTAGCCAAAGCAGTGGCTCAGGCTGCACGCGACACAGGTGTCGCTCGCATCTAACGGCTTGAAAAAGAACATAGACCGCAAAAGGCATAGGATTTTCCTGTGCCTTTTTGTTTCTAAGGTGAAATTGTTTTGCAAACAATTTGATTAGAATGCCTTTTGCTATCCACCAATCGAGCCTCTCGGCGTACCAATGTACGCCTTCGGGTAACCCCTGCGGGCTCGATTGATGAATTCTAAGTCCTTTTTCCGCACCTTACATTATAGAAAAAAAAGACGAAATTCTTTGATTAGAATTTCGTCTTTTTATTATTGCTCATCCATAAGGCGATGAGAAAAGGATGCAAAACAGAGAAACTGAACCGGTACAGCGAGTGGTGAAGTTAATCTGTTTGGTGCCTTTTATTGAGCCTATTTCTTTTTACGGGGTGTAGGAAAATTTCCGAGAATCAATCAACCGAGCCCGCAGGGGTTACCCGAAGGCGTACATAGGTACGCCGAGAGGCGAGGTTGGTTGATAGCAAAAGGCATTTCAAATTAAAATTTGTGCTAACAAATTTTCACTTTAGAAAAACACCTCATCCACCGCAAGCGGTCCCCCTTCCCCTCGAGGGGAAGGCTATGAAAAAGGCACAGGAAAAAATCCTATGCCTTTTGCAATCTCGGTAATTTTACAAGCCCTTACTTATACAGAGGTCCGTAGGTTTCACAAGCTCTGTAATCCTGACCTTCTTTATCCATACCGAATGCATTCCAAGCGGCAGGACGGAAGATTTTTTCTTCGGGAACGTTGTGCATACATACGGGAATTCTTAAGATGGAGCACAGAGTGATTAAGTCTGCACCGATATGACCGTAAGAAATTGCGCCGTGGTTTGCACCCCAGTTATTCATCACGTCATAAGCGGTTTTGAATGCGCCTTCACCGGTACATCTCGGAGCAAACCAGGTGCAGGGCCAGGTGTAGTCGGTACGTTTCCATAATTTATCGGAAACATCATCGGGCAGGTCAATGGTCCAACCTTCTGCAATCTGAAGAACGGGGCCTAAGCCTTTTACTAAGTTCAAACGAATCATAGTAGCAGGCATCTGCGCTTTGGTTAAGAATCTGGAGGAGAAACCGCCGCCACGGAAGTAGCCTAAGTCTGCCATATTCCAGGTGGTGGAAGCCATAACTGCATCCTGATCAGCCTGGGTCATTTCATACCAGGGTTTCATCACTGCGTCGCCGTTTTCGTCTTTCACTGCGCCACAAGCATCCAGACAGCAAGCACCGGAGTTGATTAAGTGAATGAAACCGTCTGCTTCTTTGGCTTTGCCTTCGATATCATAACCGGTTGCTTTTTTCACTGCGTCACCGCTCCAGTAGGTTCTAACGTCTGCAAACATCTGTGCACGGTTGGTTAAGAGTTTACCAAAGAGCATACCGATACCGTTTAACACGTCGTTTTCAGTTGCTAAGATATAGGGTTCTCTTGCGCCGTTCCAGTCGAAAGAAGTGTTTAACATTGCTTCGGGGAAGTCACAGTTGGGATAGAAGTCGGTCCACTGTCTCTGCCCCTGGAAGCCAGCTGCGATAGCGTTGTGACCAACCATTTCTTCTTCGCAGCCTTCGGGCAGATTTTTGTTGCCGTTCATTAAGTCTTTGATGATACACATCATTTTTACAACGAAAGCAAACTGTTCTTCTTTTTCTTCGGCGGATAACTGCAAGTCTTCGGGGTTTTTATCAAAGCCCATATTGCATTTTTCTTTTGCCCAAGCTAAAGCTTTCTGATATTCTTTTTCATCATAGATGCCTTCGGTCATTCGACGGATGATTTCTACCTCGTCAACAGATTCCACTCTCATGCCCAGATATTCTTCGATGAAATCGGTGTCAATGATAGAACCTGCGATACCCATACAGATAGAACCAATCTGCAGATAGGATTTGCCTCTCATAGTTGCTGCTGCAACTGCTGCACGACCGAACCGTAACAGTTTTTCCTGAACGTCTGCGGGGATAGAGGTGTCGGTTGCATCCTGAACATCGTGTCCGTAAATGCCGAATGCAGGTAAGCCTTTCTGTGCGTGACCTGCCAACACTGCTGCTAAATATACAGCGCCGGGTCTTTCGGTACCGTTAAAGCCCCAAACAGCTTTGATGGTGTTTTTGTCCATATCCATGGTTTCGGAACCGTAGCACCAGCAGGGAGTAACGGTTAAGGTGATGTCTACACCTTCTTTTTTGAATTTGTCTGCACAAGCTGCTGCTTCTGCCACACGGCCGATGGTGGTGTCTGCGATAACAACTTTCACGGGTTCACCGTTGGAATATTTTAGGTTTTCGGTGAACAGTTTTGCAGCTGCTTTTGCCATATTCATGGTCTGATCTTCTAAGGATTCTCTTACTTTTAACACACCGCGTCTGCCATCAATGGTGGGACGGATGCCGATTACGGGGTAAGAACCGATTAATCTGTTTTCTGCCATAGCATTTTTCCTCCGTTTATGTTATAAATTTTCATATAAATCAGTTTGTCCTATCATTGTTATTTTATACTAAAACAATAGAAATGTCAACCAAAAACCCACTTTTTTATTTGGGTTTCTTATTCAATTTTCACGATTTTTTCCAACCTTACACACTAATTCTATAGAAAATTTCATAAAATTTTAAAAAAATGGGAATTTATAAAAAGAAAATATTGAATTTTTCAAAAAAACGTGGTAAAATAAAAAGAGTTTAAAATCTGATTTCTAAAAAGAAAAGGGGTACAAACCAATGAAAAAAATTTACGAAGGCAAAACCAAAGACGTGTTCAGCTTAGATAACGGCAATGTACTGTTAAAATTTAAAGACGATTGCACCGGCAAAGACGGTGTGTTTGACCCCGGCGAAAACTCTGTTGGCTTAACCATCGAAGGCATCGGCAGAGAAAATTTAAGAACTTCTATTTATTATTTTGATTTATTAAAAAAAGCAGGCATTAAAACCCACTATGTTAGCGCAAATGTGGAAGATGCTACCATGGAAGTGCTTCCCGGTAAAGTATTTGGTCACGGTTTGGAAGTAATCTGCAGATTGGTTGCAACCGGCAGCTTCATCAGAAGATACGGCGAATACATTGAAGATGGCACTCCTTTAGAAGGTGGCTATGTGGAATGTACTTTCAAAAATGACGAAAAAGGCGATCCGTTAGTAACCGGCGAAGGTCTGGCAGCATTAGGCGTTATGAGCCCCAAAATGTTTGAAGATATGAAAGAACAGACCTTAAAAATCACCAAAATCGTGGCAGACGATTTAAAAACCATCGGTCTGGATTTATGGGATATCAAATTTGAATTCGGTTACAACAATGACGAAGTTATCCTGATTGACGAAATCGCTTCCGGTAACATGAGAGTTTATAAGGACGGCGAAATTGTTTCTCCCATTGAATTGACTAAATTAATTCTCAATAGATAAGCGGCTTGTTAAAACGCGCCAAATGGATGAACCTCATCGCTCGGCGTACAGTACGTACGCCTTCGGATAACCCCTGCGGGTTCGGTTTCTCCATTTTGCATCGTTTTACCTGCGCCTCAGATAGTGAAAAAAGAAAAAGACGAAATTCTTTTAGAATTTCGTCTTTTTTTTAGAATAGAAAGCAAGGTGAAGAAAAATGGATGCAGAATTCGGAAATCGAATCCCGAAGGCATACTCACTGTATGCCGAGCGGTGAGATTTACGGATTGTGCGCCATTTTTCAAGCCTATTGCTTTTGTAAATACAATACTGCAAATATTACCAAAAAAATTCCAAAAATCCCAAACACAGAGGGGATTTCGCCAAAGAAAAACGCTCCGCATAAGGTTGCCACCACGGGTTCTGCCGTGGCAATTACCGACGCTTTGGCAGGGGGAGTGTGTTCCAGTCCCTTGGTGTAACAGTAATAGGCTGCGGCACCGGTTAGGATGCCATATACCACCAAAAGACAGATGCTTTGGGGGTGAAGCTGCAGAACTCCTACCGTATGAGTGGGATTGATTAAAAAGAATGAACCTACCGTTGCCACCAAAAAAGTATATGTGATAACCGTTAAGGTATCATACTTTTTTAAGGCAAATTTGGCAAAAATGGAGTAGAGCGCATAGCCGAGACCGGAACCAAGTCCCCAAAGAAGTCCTTCTGCGGAAATGGAACCGCCGCCCTCCAACACGCCCGACACCGCCACGCATCCCAAAAATGCCATGAAAAGCGCCAACAGTTTTTGGCGAGTGATTTTCTCCCGAAAAAATACGCAAGACATTCCCATCACGAAAAAGGGAGCGGTGTATAACAAAATTGCCGCTACCGAAAGAGAGGAATAGTTCATTGCCTGAAAGTAGCACAGATTAAAGAACACAAAACTAAAAAATCCCGTTCCCAAAAAGTACCAAAGATGACGGATTTTAATTTTTAATTTTTTCGGATTGGTAAGGATAAGCAGAGCAAATAAGCTTACTGCCGTCACCAAAGACCGAAGCGCCACAAGCTCTGCCGAAGTGTAGCCGTAGGGAGTTAAGTATTTTACAAATAGTCCGATAATTCCCCAAAACACAGCGGCTAAGAGAATCATCAGCGTGGATAATGATTTCATTTTTTTCATGTTTGATACTTATTTAAAACGGTTTAAAAGATTCCATAATTTTCACGGCGATTTTCATTCCGTCCACCGCCGCAGACACGATACCGCCTGCATAGCCTGCTCCCTCTCCGCAAGGGTATAAGCCCGTGGCTTTCTCCGATTGGAGTGCTTCGTTACGGTTGATGCGAAGGGGAGAAGAAGTTCGGGTTTCCACTCCCGTAAACACGCAACCCTGGCTTAAAAAGCCGGGCATTTTTCTATCGAAGGCTTGTAGCCCCTCTCTTAATGCATCGGTGATAAAAGAGGGAAACAGTTTATCAAAAGAAACTTCAGTTACTCCCAGAGCATAGGTGGGTTCGGGGTATTTACCTCGGGGTGTTACGCCTGTAAAATCAAAAGATGTGGTAAAGGGTGCCCGATTGTTGGCACCTGCCATTTGATACGCTTTTTTCTCTAAATTTTCAATAAAATGAAGACCGTCAAAGAGTCCGTCACCAAAATCTTCGGGAGACACCGACACGCAAAGGGCAGAATTGGAATTTTTGCCGTCACGGGCAAGGTAACTCATGCCGTTGACCAAAATGGATTCCTCTTCTGACTGGCTGGGCACTACCACACCACCGGGACACATACAGAAGCTATACGCCGTATGCCCGTTTTGGCAGTGGTGAAACACCTGATAGTCTGCCGCCCCTAAGTTGGGATGCCCTGCGAAAGAGCCGTATTGAATTTTATCAATGGTTTCTCTGAAATGCTCCACTCTGGCACCCACGGAAAATGCCTTTTTTGATAAAGGAATTTCCTTTTGATGAAGGAGTGCGTAAACGTCCTTAGCACTGTGTCCCGTTGCCAATACCACCACGGATGCAAGGATTGTTTCAGTATCATTTACCGTAACAGAGGTGATTTTATTGTTGGTAATGCTAATGTCAGAGAGACGGCTATTGAAAGAAAAAGTACCGCCCAAACGGATAATTTCTTCTCGTAAACTTTTTACGCAGGTTCTTAGTTTGTCCGTTCCGATATGAGGTTTTGCCTGATAGGCAAGATGAGGCAAATCGCTGTGTTTTGCCAGTAACCGTACCACTTCGGAAGAGAGGGGGTCATTGATTCGGGTGGTCAGCTTTCCGTCGGAAAATGCACCTGCACCACCCTCGCCGAATTGTACATTGGATTCTTTGTTTAAGGGTTTCCCCGAAAAAAAAGCGTCCACGGTTTTCACTCGTTCTTCAATGGGTTCTCCACGCTCCAACACAATGGGAGCGTAGCCGTTTTTGGCAAGTAGGTAGGCACAAAAAAGACCGCCCGGACCTGCACCCACCACCACAGGGCGGTTGGGCAGCGGTTCGTCACCATAGGTGACGGACAGCTTTTTCTCTTGATACGGAGCGGTTTTCTTTTTTAGTTTTGGCGGAATCCTTTTGCTATCTTCTTCCACCAAAAAAGTATATACGAAACAGATGTCCTCTTTTTTACGGGCATCTACCGATTTTTTATAAACAGTCACCTTTCCTTTGGGAAAGTACGTGTTTGTGAGATAGGAAATTGCTTCCTCATCCGTATAACTGACAGGAAGCTTGATATCCTTTACTAAAAAAATCATTGGAAGAATTCCTCCAGTAAGGTTTTGCATTCTGTTTCCATAATGCCCCCGTAAATTTCGGGAACGTGATTGATTTTATGAAGATAGCCAAGCTTTTCGATGTACTCCATAGCACCGTATTTGGTGTCATAGCACCCGAAATACACCCGCTTTACTCTGGCATTCACGGTAGCACCAAAGCACATTAAACAGGGTTCTTTGGTCACATATAATTCGCAATCCTCCAAATAGGTGGTTCCAAGTTTAGAAAGTCCTCGTTCAATTACCAAAAGCTCTGCGTGGCAGATACCGTTTTGCGCCACACATTCATTGTGTGCTGTGGCGATTACTTCTTTATTTTTCACCAACACGGCACCCACAGGCACCTCGTTTTTATCCTTTTTTGCTTCTTCTATGGCAAGGAGCATAAATTCATTTTTCATGTTTTTAATAAGCTCCTCTGTAATAATGGCCTCTGGTATAGCGGGTTAAGGGATTCTGCTCCATTTTAAAGGAATGGATAATTTCCTGAACCTGTGCCTTGTTTTCTCTGAAAAAGTGCAGTCTCACAGAACCAATTCCTGCGGCACGAAGGTCGTTTAACTTATCCGACATCATAATGGGATAGGGATTATAGATGGCATTCTGAGAGCAGTTTTCGCAGGCGATGATAAATTCTTCGCCTTTTCTGTCTTTCATCACCAGATCATTGGGATTACATTTGCCACGAATGTTGGATTTTATGCAGGATTTGGTAATCATCAGGGGAATCTGACCATAGCCAAGCACAGTTAAGTCGGCAGAATCGGTGATAATGTTTTTCACATTCTTTAAATTTGCTTCCACCGAAGCAGTCACATTTTTTACGCCGTGTTCTTCTAAATACTTTGCAGATAAAGAATTGGTTACATTGAAGGTGTAATCACAGTAGAGATGATATTTACTGCCAAAAGAATCAAAGGCATTGAGATACCCGATATTGCCAACCAAAACGTTGGTAATTTCGGGATGTTTGGTTAAAAAGGCACGGGCTTTTGAAATCTGTTTGTCGGTGGCGATTCGCTCGCACCACAGACCCACATTTTCAATTTCACCGTATTTTTGGATGTATTCTTCAATCACGTCTGCTTTGGCAAACACCAACTTGTCCCAACATTCTCGCACCCATTTTAGCTGAAAAGCAGTGGAAACGGTGCAGTAATACTCAATTTCGTCGGTGGTTTTACGCTTTCTCATCTGATAAGAATAGGGTTCAATATGGCGTTCAAACTGGAATAAGCTATCCAAATATGCCCCGATTTCACGGCGGATGGCATTCATCTGGGAAACACTTAAAAACAGAGGTGTTTCGTCTGCCAACACAATTTCGATTTCTTCAAAACAGAAGGTTTCGTTCCCCGTTTTGGTGAGCTGGTCAATCAGCTTTTCACGGGTTACGGGTGCATTTTGCGCCAGTTGGGGACAAATATCCACAGTGAACGGATATACATCTTCCCCTAACAGCAGTTCTGCTTTCACAGGTTTATCCAGTTCCAAAAACAGAGAAACCGACACGGGAATCTGAGAAAATTCACGGTCTTTATTTAAAATCTGGTCATAGTAACGCTCCATTTTTTTGGTTTCTCTGGAGTAGGGATTTTCATTTTTATAGAAATTAAAAAGATTTTTATCGGTAATGCCGTCATAGTAGCCCGGGGTATATCCGCCACGGTTAAAAGAGGCTTCAATAATGGCGTAATCTTCTTCCGATACTTCGCCCGAATCCAATGCTCTGCGATACACATCAGTGATAGCGGCAGTGTAGTATTTGCTTTTTAATCTGCCCTCTAATTTAATCACATCCACGCCCATTTCTTCCAGCTCGGGCAGATAGTCTAAAAGCATTAAATCCTTGGGAGAAAGTAACGCTCCTTTTTTCTGCTGGGTTTCATAGAACATACGGCAGGGTTGCGCACATTTGCCACGGTTTCCGCTTCGCTCACCGATAAAGCTGGACATTAAGCATTGCCCCGAATAGCACACACATAAGGCACCGTGGGCAAACACTTCAATATTGATGTCAGTTGCTTTTCTGATTTTTTCAATTTCGGCACGGGATAATTCACGGGGAAGCACCACCGTGTCAAACCCTTCTTTTTCCAGAAGTTTTACCCCTGCTAAGTTGTTGACGGTCATCTGAGTGGATGCCACAAGACGCAAATCGGGTGCAATTTTTCTAACAAGATTTGCCACACCCCAGTCCTGCACGATAACTCCGTCTGCCAGGGAATTGTAAATCACATCAATGATTTTGGTAATCTGAGCAATTTCGTTATCGTAAACCAAGGTATTTAAGGTCACAAAAACTTCTACGCCTCGTTTGTGGCAGTAGAATACGGCATCTTTTAAGCTTTCTTCGGTAAAATTTTCGGCGCCTGCTCTGGCGTTAAAGGAATCGAGTCCTAAATATACCGCATCCGCTCCCGTTTTTACGGCAGCGACCATGGATTCGTAGGAACCCGCAGGTGATAAAATCTTCATAATACATTCCTCTTTAGTGAAGAATGAATAGTGAATAGTGAATAATCATGGTGGCGCCCAACGGGCGCATTAGAATGCAGGCTCCGCCTGCCACCGCAATTATTCATTTTTCATTCTTCATTGTTCATTATTTTATAAGTCTTCTGCTGAAATATGCACTCTCTCAATATTCTTAACCGCTTCCTCAATCAATGCATCCATATCCAGTTTCTGTTCTTCAAAAATCACGTCTTTTACCCGAGGATGTAGTTTGGGATGCTTGGGGGTAAACACGGTGCAACAGTCTTCATACGGCAAAATGGAGGTTTCAAAAGCTTCCATCTTACGGGAAATTTCAGTAATTTCGGTTTTGTCCATCCCGATTAAGGGGCGAAATACGGGGATATCCACGGCAGAGTTGGTCACCTGTAACCCCTCAATAGTCTGACTTGCCACCTGCCCTAAGCTTTCCCCTGTTACTAAGCAACCGCAGTTGTTATCCTCTGCCACACGCTGGGAAATTTTCATCATAAAACGGCGCATCACCAAGGTCATCATATCTTCACGGCACTTTTCGCCGATGGCTAACTGAATATCGGTAAAGGGTACCACGTGCAGACGGTAGGGACCTGTGTATTTGGCAATAATTCTTGCTAAGGTGATTACTTTCTGTTTGGCACGTTCGGAGGTGTAGGGATAAGAATAAAAGTGAACGGCTTCCAGTTTCAGTCCACGTTTTGCCATCATAAACCCTGCCACGGGACTGTCGATACCGCCTGATAACAGCAGCACCCCACGTCCCCCTGTGCCAACGGGTAATCCACCGTGACATTCTTCTTTTTCAAAGTAAATGTAGGCACCTTTTTCACGGACTTCCACCATCACCTGAATGTCGGGTTTTTTTACGTTGACGGTTAAATTTTCAATATTATCGTGCAAAAATCCGCCCAATTCCTGACAGATGGCAGGAGAATTCAAGGGAAAGGTTTTGTCTGCACGTTTTGCTTCCACTTTAAAGGTTTTGCCTGTTAATTTATCACGGAGCAATTCCAAAGCGTCTTTTTTAATGATGTCCATATCCTTTTCGGTCTGATATACCACGGATACAGATTTTAAGCCAAACACGTTTTTCGCTTTTTCCAGCATTTCGTAGAAATCGGCATCCTCATTGGGCTCCATATAAATGGCGGACTGATGGATGGACACGGATTTTAACAATCCTTTTAACTGATTTCTGATATTTTTTAACAGTTGGTCTTCAAAATTTCTGCGGTTTAAGCCTTTTAAAGCCAGCTCACCGCATTTTCCAAGCAATAATTTACGCATAAAAATGCTCCTTATTTCTTTGTATTATCGTTTTCGTTATTCACGGGACGGTACAGCAATTTGGTGATATAAGGTGTGAAATAAAACTGTTTCACACCTGCTAAGTATCCCAGATAGGTAAACACAATGATGAATCCGCCAAAAATGGCAGCTGATATCAGGTTGATTTCACCGGAGGCTGCAATCATATTTCCGAAATAAAAGGGGGCTTCCCAAAAGATGACAATCAGTTGCACAATCCAGTTTTTAGCGAGATAGGCAATTCCCAACGGTAACACCAAATACCCCAGTGCCACCAGGGCATATGCCGTGGGGAATTTGATGTGGGGTTTAATGCTGCTGTATGATTTTTGATGAGAAAAGCCTGCCCGTCTGGAATAACTGTAAATCCCCGACAGGTACAGCATAAAAAAGAATGCCCCGAAAAACTGTTGCCATTTGCCCACCATAGAGGTGACAATCATAAAGGAAACAGTTGCATATAACAGTTGATTGGTAAGCATAGCCCAAAGGGGATGCTGACGTTTTTCTACCATAGGATACCTCCGCTAATATTACAAGGGATAATGCCACAAATGGCAAGTGTCCCAAAGAAAACACTTGCCATTTTGTTTGGTCTTAAAAATTAAAATTCCAGTTTGGATTCGATGTAGGGAATTACTTCATCCATAGGCAGACGAATCTGTTCCATAGTGTCTCGGTCACGAAGAGTAACAGAATTATCTTCTTCGGATTCAAAGTCAAAGGTGATCGAGAAGGGAGTACCGATTTCGTCCTGTCTTCTGTAACGTTTTCCGATGGAGCCTGCATCGTCAAATTCGCAGGGGAATTTTTTAATTAACTGTTCATACAGTTTGAATGCAGGTTCAGACAGTTTTTTGGATAAGGGCAGAACAGCCGCTTTCACGGGAGCCAACGCAGGATGTAATCTTAATACCACACGGGTATCCCCTTCGGATACTTCTTCTTCATCGTATGCATCCACCAAGAATGCCAATGCCACACGGTCAGCACCCAAGGAGGGTTCGATAACGTAGGGAATGTATCTTTCGTTGGTCACAGGGTCAATGTATTCCATTTTTTCGCCACTGTGTTCGCTGTGCTGTTTTAAGTCGAAGTCGGTTCTGTCTGCAATGCCCCACAGTTCACCCCAACCGAAGGGGAATAAGAATTCAAAGTCGGTGGTAGCGTTGGAATAGTGGGATAATTCTTCCTGCTCGTGGTCACGAAGCTTTAAGTTTTCTTCTTTGATACCTAAAGATAACAGGAAGTTTTTGCAGTAATCTTTCCAGTATGCGAACCATTCTAAGTCGGTACCGGGTTTGCAGAAGAATTCTAATTCCATCTGTTCAAATTCACGGGTACGGAACACGAAGTTACCGGGAGTGATTTCGTTACGGAAGGATTTGCCGATCTGACAAACGCCGAAAGGCACTTTTTTACGGGAAGTTCTCTGCACGGATTTAAAGTTTACAAAGATACCCTGAGCGGTTTCGGGACGAAGGAACAGTTCGCTCTGTGCATCCTCGGTAACGCCCTGGAAGGTTTTAAACATCAGATTGAATTTTCTGATTTCGGTAAAATTGGATTTTCCGCAGTTGGGACAAACGATGTTGTTGTCTTTAATGTACTGTGCCATCTGTTCGTTGGACCAGCCTGCAGGCAGAACACCGGTGTCTTCAATCAGCTTGTCTGCACGGTGACGGGTTTTACATTCCTTACAGTCCATTAAGGGGTCGGAGAATCCGCCCACGTGACCGCTGGCAACCCAAACCTTGGGATTCATTAAAATTGCAGCATCAAGGCCCACATTGTAGGGATTTTCCTGCACGAATTTTCTCCACCATGCTTTTTTCACGTTGTTTTTAAATTCCACACCCAAAGGACCGTAATCCCAGGTGTTGGAGAGGCCGCCGTAAATTTCGGAGCCGGAATATACAAAACCTCTGCCCTTACAAAGAGCAACGATTTTTTCCATTGTTTTTTCAGTATTTAACATTGTGTAATTCCTTTCTCGGGGGGTCGATCTGTATTTTTAAAAATTTGATGATAAAATCCCATCGCAATTTGAAATGCGGGTTAGATTTTATTTCTGGATTTTACCGAGTTTCGCACTTTTTACGCCGTAGATAATGAAAGCTGCAACGGTGTAAATACCAACACCGCACATTAACAGTGCTGCACGGAACTGTACGCCATTGTTTGCTAAGAAGGGGTGGAAATTATTAAAGTCGGTTAATTTTAAGGGGTCAATTCCAAAGATTTTAGTTAAGATTTCGGTGGGATATACGAAGAAGGTTCCTAAGAAGGATGCTAAGCACACATAGAACCAATTAAAGTATTTTTTGCTGCGTTCGGTTTCATCGGCTTTCTTTAACAGAGTTCCTTTTACTGCGGTGAACACAGCCAGTGCTAAGAACACAATCATTAAAATGTGAGCTGCACCACGAGCGACATTCATCATATTGCTGTTGGTCTGGAACCAGTTAAACAGATACATCAAAAGCATTTCTGCGCCTAAAGCGGTGGCAAAGATGGTTAACAGTCTGTTTTCAATCTTTTCTTTCTGCAGTTTGATTTCTGCAGTGTTCAGATTTTTTTTTGCGATTTTTTCCTGTTTTGTTTGTTTTTTCATAATAAAAAAACTCCTTCTTTATAAAAATAATTTTAAAAACAAATGTCAGTCCAGTTCATACTGGATGTTGGCTAAGGCGTAAAGGCCAGCCGTTTCGCATCTGAGGATTCGTTTCCCTAAGGATACGGATAAAAAGCCTGCATCCGTTAAGAAGCTCACTTCCTCGGGAGAAATGCCCCCCTCGGGACCAATTACCAACGCAATTTTTTTTGTTTCTTTGGTAAGGGGATTCTTCTTTAAAACTTCTTTTAGCGTTGTTTTGTTTTCATCTTCGTAACAAAGAAGCTTTAAATCAAATGCATCCCAATCCACCTGCTTGGGTGTTTTGGGCTCCTGCACCTTGGGAACCACCAGCCGTCCGCACTGTTGCGCAGCGGATTTGGCAATTTTTTGGAAACGTTCCACTTTTTTTGCCACATCTTTTCCTTCGATTTTGGCAATCGAGCGGTGCATTTTAAAGGGTACGATTTCCGTAACCCCTGCTTCCACCGCTTTTTCCACGATGAAATCCAGCTTGTCCCCTTTGGCAATCCCCTGAAATAAGGTGATTTCGTAGGGCGGTTCAGAATCAGAGTCCAATTCTTCCACCACATATACTATTATACTGTTTTTTTCAATTTTGTCAATACGGCAGAGCAATTCTTTTTTATTTTTTACAAGAACAATCTGCTCTCCTTCCGTTAATTTTATTACGTTTTTGATATGGTGAACAGCGTCATCGGTTAAGGTGACGGTGTTGTTTGTAATCGGTTCGTTTGTAAAAAAGCGATTCATAAGGTAAAAAACTCCCTTCGGGATAATTTATGGCTTGATAAATGGCGCTAAACAGATTAACTTCACCACTCGCTGTACACACGGTACAGCTTCGGGTAACCCCCTTCGGGGTTCAGTTTCTCTGTTTTGCATCCATTTCTCTGCGCCTTGAAAGAGTAAGGTATGGTTTGATAAATGGCACATTTTTCTGCGCCTTGCAAAAGAATAATGAATATTGAATAATGAAGAGTGAATAATTTCGGTGGCAGCCGATGGCTGCATGAAATGGCTCTCCCTGTGGGAGAGCTGTCAGCAAGGCTGACTGAGAGGGTTTTATGTTCAGCAAGGCTGAACCACCATAATTATTCATTATTCACTATTCATTCTTCATTCATTAAAACATGGGTTTATTGGGATTCTTTCTGCGAAAATCTGACTGCAATTTTTCTAAAAACAGCTCGGGATTTTGAAAACCGTTTTCCACATACCACTCATAGAATAAGCGGAATAAGTGAGGGTGAGACAAGGGCGGTTTTTTTGATAAGGTTTGTCCTAAGGATAAAAACACCTCGTAGGGAGTTTTGTCGACCGTTTCCCAAAGATAGCTGATAGCATCGGGGAAAAAGCCCTTGTTGGAGAAGGTTTCCAGTCCTTCTTCTGCTATTTTTAATTCCATCACATCAAAGGCAGATAACCATTTGGTACAAATCACCTGATAAGGCGGATGGAGGGAATATTTCATTTCGTACTGTTCAACTTCATATCCGATTTGGGTACCGTGAAGCACCTTTAAAAATCCCAGTTGCAACATATCGGGATGAAGCCGGTATACTTGGTTAAAGCCTCGGATAAAAGACGCTTTATCTTCGAAAGGCAATCCTGCAATTAAGTCCAAATGCAAGTGAATATTGCCCATCTCAAGAATCCGCTTTAAGTTGGAAAACGCCATATCGGTATCGTTTTTTCTGTGAATGGCGGTTAAGGTTTCGGGGTTTAGCGACTGCAAGCCCGCTTCAAACTGGATGCGTCCCTTCGGCGCTTTTTTTAGCAACTCGAAATCTTTTTCTGAAAAAAGTTCGGGTTTGATTTCAAAATGGAAGCCTGTGTTACCGCCTTCTTCAATCACAAATTTAAAAATTTCGTAGGCATCGGGATTCACATTAAAGGTTCTGTCGATGAATTTAATCTTCGTTGCCCCTGCTTGAATCAGAATACGAAGCTCCTCTTTCACCTGCTCCAGCGGTTTGAACCGAAGATTCTTTTCCAGAGAGGAAATGCAGTAACTGCAATGGTAGGGGCATCCGCGGGATGCCTCGTAATAGATGGTTTTCCCTTTCTTTAGAGGTGCTTTGTAGGGAAAGGGTAAGTTGGGGAACGAATCGGTGGTTTCTTTCCCCGTTAAATATGTATAAACGGCGGCTTCTCCCTCGCCGGTTATCACTTTGTCTGCAAAAGGGAAGTCCTTTTCCAAAGAATTTCGGTATCCTGCTTCGGGACCGCCCAAAAAGATTTTTACGTCGGGCAGAGCAAGTTTTAAGTCCTTTGCCAGACGGCAGACTCTTTCCACATTCCAAAGATACACAGAAAACCCGATGATATCGGGTTTTTGTGACAGTATATCATAAAATACGCTTTCGTAAGGGTCGTTTACCGAATATTCCGCCACGGTGTTTGAAATTCCTTTTTCGCTCAGGTAAGCACCAATGGAATACACAGCCAGCGCCGTGTGGGAATACTTGGCGTTTAAACCCACTAACAGCAGGTTTTTTGGTTTCATAGTCATCCTCTTATTTCAGTGATTCTAAAAAAGCAAATAACTGTTTCACGGCTTCTTTTTTAATCTGAAAGTTGCCGTTTGCCAGTTTTTTCATATTCAGAGCTAAGGTTGCCACATTGGCACAACCGCCGGACAGATAATAGGAGTTGGCGGTGGAAACCGAATCCTTGCAAACTGCGGTGGGAAGTGCAGGGATATCAAAGGTGGACACAAAGTCCCCCTCTTTTTTCACAAAACAAAATTCGTGGGGTAAGTTTTCAACACAGGTCACAAAATAAGCCTGCTCGCAAGGGTAATGTATTCCCAATGCGTGAGCACCTTTTTGTTTTTCCCGAAGAAATGCAACCGAAACTTTGGCAGTTCCCTGTTTGAAATAGTTCGTGAACATCTGTGCCAAAAAATAGGGAATCTGATTGGTGATATAAAAATCTGCAAATGCTTCGCAGGTGGGGTTTATATAGATCACATCCCCGGGTTTTAGTGCATCTTTTGCTTCTTTTCCTTTAAATTCCACGGTTTTTGCTTTGGCATCCAATATCCCTTGATGACCTTTTGGGGAAAGAACCCGTTCATTGGAGAGGGATTCGGGAATTTCAAAGAGGGGAGAAAATCCCTCTTTGCCGTCAGCGTGGATTTGATTTACCAAAAAAGCATTCTCAGATGCCGAAAAAGCAACCAGGGTTTTCTGCTTTGGATTCTTTACGGCAATTAAGTTGGAAAATCCGTCAAACAATATTTCATCAGCATAGGAAGAGAGTTCTTCCCCGATTTTTTGAAGATAGGGTTTTTCCATACCGTATACGGGATGATTCATAAAGGGTCACCTCAGTTTTAGCTGTTCAACAAATTTTCTCCTGCTAAGTACACGTCACCTGCACCAACGGTTACAAAAATATCGCCTTCTTGCAGGTTGGCTTTTAATTCAATCACCGCGTCAGAGAGAGCAGGCGTGTAGTGAGAGCCGACAATAGCATCACACAAATCACGGGAGGAAATATCACCGGGATCTTTTTCTCTTGCAGCGTAAATATCTGAAATATAGAGGCAATCCACCTCTTTTAATACACGGATAAAATCGTCTTTTAAGGTTTTGGTGCGGGTATAGGTGTGGGGCTGGAAGAGCATTACCAACCGTTTGGGATTTTTCTGGCGGATAGAAGAAATGGTGGTTTCAATTTCGGTGGGATGATGAGCATAATCATCATACACGGGAATATTTTTAAACTGTCCTTTATATTCCATTCTTCGTTTGGCACCGCCAAATTCATAAAGAGCTTCCAAAACAGGTTCTTTGGGTAAGCCCAGTTCACGACACAGGGCAAACACTGCCAAGGAGTTAGACACATTGTGCGCACCTGCCACGGTTAATACCACATGGGCTAATTCTTCGTCGTGATATACCACGTCATACTCGGTACGATCGGGATGAAATACTACGTTTTTTGCCAAATAGTCGCCTGATTCCAATCCGTAAAATACGGCGTTGGTACCTGAAAAATCCAAAAGGCGCACATTTTCATCGTCTCCGTTTGCCACCATGATTTTTTCGGTTTTATCCGAAAATTTCTGGAAAGCGGAGCGGATATGAGCAATGTCTCTATAGTAATCCAAATGGTCTTCTTCAATATTTAAAAGGATGGTTGCGGATGGAAAAAATTCCAAAAAGCTTTCCACATATTCGCAAGCTTCACATACAAAATAATCGTTGGTACCAAGCAACAGGTTTCCGTCAATCTGCGGAAAATCACCGCCTACGGTTACGGTAGGCTTTTTGTTTGCTTTCATTAAGCAAAGTGCCATCATAGAGGTGGTGGTGGTTTTGCCGTGAGTACCGCACACGTTGATGCGTTCCTTATATTTTTTCATCACAAGTCCGAGCAAGGTGCTTCTTTCCATGACGGGGATGCCGTATTCCATTGCTTTTACAATTTCGGGAGCATCCATCGGCACAGCGGCAGTTCTTACCACCAGACCCAGATCGGGGGTGATGTTTTCTGCCTTTTGCCCGATAAACACGGGGATTCCCATCTTTACCAGCCGGTCGGTGATTTTGGAGGAGGAACGGTCAGACCCTGAAACCTGATAGCCGTTTTCCTTTAAAATGAGGGCAAGAGCGTTCATGCTGACACCGCCGATGCCGGAAAAAAATATCTGATTGTTTTTCAAATTTCCTAACATAATTTTCTTTCATCTTCCGGAAAATTCACATCCGAAAGATTCCCCCTTCCTTCTCGGAAAAATACATCTTATATTATATACGATTTCTTCCGATTTTTCAAGTGGAAATCCGTGTTTCTTCCAAAAAAATGTAATTTTTTTCAAAAAGGGTATAAAAGTGTGGATTTTGCCTCTGTAAAAACAGGAAAAAAGTTACATTCTCGTTTCAATTGTTGCAAAAGAATTGCCAAATTTTTTAAAATATGCTATCATAAAATTGATGTATTATAAGTGAGGTGTTTTTATGGCAGACATTTCCTATCATAAATATTTTGACGAGTTGGTTTCTCTTCGTCGGGAATTTCATAAGATTCCCGAAATTTGCTATCAGGAAGTAAAAACCGCCGAAAAAATTGAAGAATTTTTGATAAACTGTGGTATTACCACCGTAAAACGTGTGTTCAAAACAGGAGTAGTCTGTACCATCGGAGACGAATCCAAAGAATGTATCGCACTGCGGATGGATACGGATGGTCTTCCCGTTTCGGAAGAAACAGGAGTTTCGTATCAATCCCGGCACACAGGGATGATGCATGCTTGCGGTCACGACGCTCATATTGCCATTTTGCTTGTGACTGCTAAAATTTTAAAAGAACACGAATCTATGCTGCAAAAATGTGTCAAACTGATTTTTCAGCCCGGCGAAGAAGGTGACGGCGGAGCCTTGCCCATGATCAAAGAAGGCGTGCTGGAGAACCCGAAAGTAACCAAAATCTTCGGTGCCCACCTGTGGCCCGACACTCCGGTGGGGGAAATCGAATATCTTTGTGACACTGCCTTTGCCGGTTGCGACCGATATGAAATAAAAATTCACGGAAAAGGGGGACACGGTGCCATTCCCGAATCGGCAAATTCTCCCTTGCCTGCCTTAGCGGACTGTATCTTGGGGATAGAAGCGTTGGGGAAAGAAGAACCCGACGCTGTGATTTCTGCTTGCGCCTGCAATGCGGATGGTTATTATAATGTGTTCCCCGATGATGCGGCTTTAAAAGGAACTATCCGTACCTTATCGCCTGAGCAAAGAACACGGATTTTAGATTCTTTGGATCTTTTAGTAAAGGAAATTTCTGACAAACGGAATATTACGGTGGAATTTTTGCCTGTGGAGGAATATCCTCCTTGCCTGCAGGATGAAGGGGCGTTGACCGAATACCTGTTTGCAGCGATGCGTGTGTTTGGGGAAGACTATCCCGAAAAAATCAAAGAGGGGAAACGAACCTTTGCCGCTGAAGATTTTTCCTTCTTTGCCAAAGAAATTCCTGCAGCACACGTGAGAATCGGTTCCCAAGGCGGAGAAGACAGTGCCTATCCTTTGCATCATGCCAAATTTCAGATAGACGAAAATTGCCTGATGGTGGGTGTAAAACTCTTTTGTGAAATTATTTTCGGGCAACGATAACTATTTTTGTTGAAAAAAAGATAATAGATAAAATCACAATATTGATTGGAGGAATTACAATGAAAAAAAGATTACAAGGCTTGGTTGCAGGAGTATTAATCGGTGCAACCGTGGCAGGCGGAAGCGCTCTTGCCAAAAATATTACCGAAACCATCAATGCAGTTTATATGAATGTGAAACTGGTGATTGATGGAGAAGAAGTTGTTCCGAAAGATGTGGCAGGCAACGTGGTGGAACCCTTTATCTACAACGGCACCACCTATCTGCCCGTTCGTGCAGTAGGTCAGGCATTTGACAAAGACGTAACCTGGGACGGAGAAACTGCAACCGTTTATGTGGGAGATGTGGTAAAAGCTGCCAAAGAAGTTTATTTATTTGATAAACCTTACTTAGGTTGCGATATTCCCAAAGAGTTTCGCGCAGGTGCAAACAATAACGAGGTTACCAACTATATCGGTTTTGAACTCACCACAGAAGAACAAACCGCCGACGGTTATCAGTATTGCAATGATGTGACCTATGCGTTAAACGGCTTGGCAACCAAAGTAAGAGGCACTTTCTTAGCGCCCACCTACTCTACCGGAAATTTTGCTGATTATCAAGTGAAATTTTACGACGGAGATGACAATTTGTTGTATCAGTCTCCCATTATGAGAGAAAATGTTGCTCCCATTCCCTTTGAATTTGAAACCGCAAATGCACTCACTTTAAAGGTGGAGGTTGTGGCACATTCTAATGTTGGGTATGCTTATATTTATCCCACCATTTCAGATTTTGCAATCGTTACCACCGATTATTAAGAAAAAGTTTTCTGAAACAGATAAAAAACAGCAGAGTAATCTGCTGTTTTTTGTTTACACAACAACTGTGGAATTTTTTTGAAAATTCCCTGAAAATAAAAGTGTGCATTTCCAAGGGTTTTCGATGGAATTTGGTTAAAATCACGGAAAAACCTCAACTATTCCACAATAAAAAAACAAGTTTTCCCCAATAAATGTGGAAAAACCCCTTTGTTTGCCCTCTATGGACAAAACTTCACCTAATAGGGATTAGGGGGAGAAAACCCTGTCACCCGTGCGGATATTTTGGGGAGAAATAATCAATTTTTCAGCAGGAAATAAACCGTTTACGATTTGCTGTTGTCCCTCTTTGGGAAGAGTGCCCAATTCTACCCTGCGAAGCATGGCGTAACCGTTTTGCACCACAAAGACGGCATCCTCTCCCATCTCATTTGTTGTGAGACATTCCTTGGGGATAAACATTAGATTTCTGCGGATGCTTCCTTTGATAACGGCGGTGGCATTTCCTTTCGGGAGCTTTTTTACCCCTGTTACCGACACGGTGGCGTAGGAAATGTTATCAAAGGTGGGTTCCAGCCGCCACAGATACCCTTGATAAGTTTTCCCGTTGCAGGTTACGGCGGCAGTTGCCCCCTCATAAATATTGTCAATTTGGCGGGCGGCTCCCGACATCAGATAAAGATTATCATATTGCAAAATGGGAGCTGTGAAAGACATTTCTTCCTGATAGACAGAAACCAAAACGGTGTGAAGCTTTGCCGAAACGGAGCGGTTGTTGGTTTGATAATCAAAAATCATAGCGGTGAGGATCACAGCAAAAAGAATCAAGAACGAAACCATCAGCTTTTTCAATAATATCACCCACCATAAGCCTATCCCGACAAGCTTTTGTTTATACGAAAAAAGAGGAACGAATCCGATTCGTTCCTCTTTTTGATGTTTGTTTTAAAAATGATTATTGCTTTTTCGCAGTTATGTTTTTAATTACAACCAATGTAGCAATGGTCAGCACAATACCGATGGGGAGTAATACCCAGGCATTGGGGATAAATGCTGCCATCAGGTATACCACAAAGGAAATCAGCGCCACGGTAATCGCATAAGGAATCTGAGTGGACACGTGATTTAAGTGGTTGGACTGGCTTCCTGCAGAAGACATAATGGTGGTATCGGAAATGGGGGAGCAGTGGTCACCGCAAACCGCACCTGCCAAGCAAGCAGAGATACCGATGATTAACAGTTCGCTGTTGCCGGGGAACATTGCAGTTACGATGGGGATTAAGATACCAAAGGTTCCCCAGGAAGTACCGGTAGCAAAAGCCAGCACGCAAGCAACTAAGAAGATAATTGCGGGTAAGAATGCGGATAAGCCTGCAGCAGCGGAGTCCATCAGGCCTGCCACAAAGGTATCTGCACCCAGCAAGCCGGTCATATTTTTTAAAGCAGTTGCAAAAGTTAAGATTAAAATTGCGGGAACCATTGCATTAAAGCCTTTGGGAATACATTCCATCGCTTCTTTGAAGGTAACGGTTCTTCTTAACATTAAGTATACGATGGTCACAATCAGTGCGATAATTGCACCCCAGGGAAGACCAACGGTTGCATCGGTGTTACCGAATGCGTTGATAAAGGTTTCGCCGGAGAAGAATCCGCCAACATAAATCAGTCCGATTACAGAAATCACAACTAACACAATAATGGGGAAGATTAAGTCAATCACTTTACCCTTACGATTTGCTTCGGAAGCTTCTACGGGAAATTCTTCCGCGCCGGAGGTGAACAAGTCCCCTTTTTCCATGGCATTTGCTTCGTGAAGCTTCATGGGGCCGTAATCAAATTTCATTAAGGTGATGGCGATGATAAATACGATAGTCAATAACGAATAGAAGTTGTAAGGAATTGCTCTTACAAACAGTTCAATACCGGAGTAGCCGGTTCCTTTGGTAAATTCGGAAACGGCTGCTGCCCAGGAAGAAACAGGAGCAATCATACAGATGGGTGCGGCAGTTGCATCAATTAAGTATGCAAATTTTGCGCGGGAAATTTTGTGTCTGTCTGTTACGGGACGCATCACGGAGCCCACGGTCAGACAGTTGAAATAGTCATCAATAAAGATTAAAACGCCTAAGATAAAGGTTGCAAACGCTGCACCAACACGGGATTTGATGTGTTTTTCTGCCCAACGTCCGAAGGCTGCAGAGCCGCCTGCTTTATTGATTAAAGCAACCATTGCGCCCAAAATTACCAAGAAAATGAAGATCCCTGCGGTGCCGGACACTGCGGAAATAATACCGTCATTTAGCACATAGTCCAGTCCTGCAACGGGTTTCCAGTTGGCTACCAGTAAGCCACCCAGCACAATCCCTACAAATAAAGAGGAATACACTTCTTTGGTGATTAACGCCAAACCAATCGCAACCAAGGGAGGCAGTAATGCCATAAAGGTTGCATAATAGCCGCTGTCGGGAGCTACACTGCCTTCGCCTGCACAAGTTTCACAGGTGGTTTTAGAAGCTTCTAAAGCTTCAGCTGATGCAATGTGATCTGCGCTTCCTGCAAGATAAGTTATGGTTCCTGCACCTTCGCAGGTACCGCAATCTTCATCTTCCACGATTCCTTCACCGTTACAGTCCAAACAGCTTACCACATGGGTATAGCCTGCGCCTTCACAGTCCGCACAGTCCACCACGGAGGTGGTTTTTGCAGAAAAAGCACCAACTGCAACAATGCAAATCAGACAAAGCACAGCAATCACTTTTCCGATTACATTCTTTTTCATTTGAAATCTCCTTATGTATTTTTAAAGTATACGCAGAATAATGTTACCATATTGGGAAAAATTTGTCAAGAAAATTCGTTATTTCTTGGATTTTTCGGGTAATTGCACCAGTAAAATGGCACCAAACATCAGTACGCATCCCCAAAGTTCACGGGGAGATAACTGTCCGCCGGTCAGATTCCATCCGCAAGCCACTAAGATGACAGTGGTCAAAGTGGCGAATACCGATTCTAAGCTCATTAAAATGGAGGCGGAGGTGGGGTCGGTATACTTTTGCCCCACAATCTGCAAGGTGTATGCCACACCGCAGGATAAAACCCCCGAATAACCGATGGATGCCCACAGGGAAACCACCTGAGAGAAGGTGGGTGTTTGGTTTAAAAATACCATCGCGATGATATTGAGAAAACCGCACACAAAAAACTGCAGGCAAGCCAGTTTTACACCGTCCACCTTGGGGGAAAATTTGTCGATGGCAAGGATGTGAAATGCAAACACTACCGCACAAAAGATGGTCAGCACATCACCGAAGTTGATGGCTAGCGAGCCGTCTATACACATTAAATAAAGTCCTGATAATGCGATGAGAACCGATACCAAAATAACAGGACGGGGGCGTTTTCCCATAAAGAGTCCTAAAATCGGTACAATTACCATGTAGAGCGCTGTTAAAAAACCGGATTTTCCGGGGCTGGTGTATACCATACCAATGGTTTGCAACGTGCTTGCCACACATAGACATATCCCGCAGATGATTCCGCCTATCAGTAAGGTCTTATCCGGTTTTTGCACGGCAATTCCCTTTTTCTTCTTGGAACGGTCTAAACAGAATATCACAGGGAGTAACACCAATCCGCCCAATACGCTTCGGATGCCGTTAAACGCTATGGGAGAAATGGTCTCCACCCCAACCGACTGGGCAATAAAGGATACGCCCCAGATGAAAGCGGTGAGCAGAAGAATCAGATTTCCCTTCAATTTGTTTTGATAATTCATATAAGATAATCTCCTAAAAATACAAAATACTTCCCTATTCTACCTTTTTTTGCCGAAATAGTCAAGACACATTTTTGAAAACCCCGAAAAAACTGAAAAAACAGCTTCCGTTTGGAAGCTGTTTTTTTATACCAACCGATAAAAATAGTCCGCCACGGTTTCGGCAGATTCCTTTCTGCCGTTTTTCATCCACCAGTTGAGCGTTTCTACAAAGGTTGCAGTAATGTGCGAAATCCATAAATCCCGTGGTAAAGCATCGTTTTTTCGATGGGAAAATAAAGAAAGATTGGCTTTCACAAGCTCAAAAAGATTTTCCTTGAAATATCCTGAGAACAGCTCCTGATTCTGTCCTGAAAACAGTTTTAAAATGTGGTTATCGTTGTTTTCAAGGTGTTTTATCAGATGTAAAAACACCGAATCGTTTCCCTCGCAGGAAAAGATATGCTGATGGTTGGACGGTGTTTGGGAAACGGTATCAAAAATATGACAAAATAATTCGTGGCAAAACTCCTTTAGCAGATATTCTTTGGTCTCAAAATGGGCATAAAAGGTGGCACGTCCCACGTCGGCACGGGTGATAATTTCTTCTACCGTCATTTTGGCAAAGCTTTTTTGGGCTAATAGTTCCGTAAAGGCTTGAAAAATAGCGGCTCTTGTTTTTTTCTGTCGTCTGTCCATCTGATTCTCCGTACATTTTTAAGGATTTGTTCCGTAATGAATTTTTTTGGAAAGTTGCTTGTTGTATTTTTTCGCAACAGGGAATATTCTATTTACAGAACATTTTGTTTTATAACAGATACATTGTATCATATTGCAACTAAAAAATCAATGGGGAGGAAGTAAATTATGAAAAATAAGGGGAAAGAAAGCAAAAAAATGTTTTTGGCTTTCCTTTTGAATCTATTTTTTTCGGTATTTGAGCTGGTAGGCAGTTTTGTAACAGGCAGTGTGGCAATTGCCTCAGACGCTCTGCACGATTTCGGGGATGCCGTCACCATCGGGATTGCCTGTTTTCTGGAGAAGAAAAGTAACCGTCAGCCTGATGAGGTCTATACCTACGGATACCGCCGTTATTCGGTGGTGGCAGGTCTCTTTGGCAGTTTGGTATTATTGGTGGGGTCTGCGGTTGTGATGGTTCACGCTGTAGAGCGATTGCTTGTTCCCCAGCAGATTCACAGTCATGCGATGATTCTCTTTGCTGTGATTGGGGTTGTTATCAATTTTTGTGCTGCCTATGTCACCCATGGTGGGGATTCGGTGAATCAAAAAGCGGTAAATCTGCATATGATGGAAGATGTCTTGGGATGGATTGCGGTTTTAGTGGGTGCCGTGGTAATAAAACTAACGGGTTTTATGTTGATTGACCCGTTATTGTCCATTGGGGTAGCAGTATTTGTGATTGTCAATGCTGCAAGAAATCTAAGAAACGCCTTGCACATTTTGTTGGAAAAAGCTCCCGATGAAATCAGCGTTATGCAAATTCGGAATTTGCTTTTGAATACCCCCAGTGTCACAGAGGTGCATCACATTCATCTTTGGACGATGGACGGACAGCAACATTTTGTAACCATGCATCTTGTTACCGAGGAAGAACCCTTTTTAATCAAGAAAAGGGTGAAAGAACTGTTGTATCAAAAAGGAATTTTTCACGTCACGCTGGAACTGGAAACTTCCAACGAACATTGTCACGAATCCACTTGTACGATTGCTCCCGAAATAACTTGTCATCATCACCATCACCATTAAAAAAATACTGCGGGTTTCCGCAGTATTTTTTATCATTCTTCAATATGAATTTTGGGTAAACTCCAATGGTATTTGGTGGCAAGCAGACGGATGGTTATGACAAGCGTCACCGCAAGGGTAACCGTCCACGCTTCCGCCAGAACAGCTTTTCGGCAAATATAGTAGAGGATACTTCCAAAAATACTTGCCAGAGCGTAGATATGTTTTTTAAATATATAGGGGGTGGTATTGATGATAATATCTCGAAAAACGCCGCCACCTACCGCAGTAATCATCCCGATTGCCACCACGATAAAGCCGTTTTCTCCGAAGCCTTGGGTGTATGCCACTTCGGCACCGGTCACGGTGAAGGCGGCAAGTCCCAGTGCATCAAAAATATTATTGATGCTTTCAATCCGATGGCGGAACTTCTCAAAGTGTTTGCGATTAAAATAAGCAAATACAAACACAATCACAGCCACTGCCATGGCAAGCAGGCACCAATCATAATTCTGGAAAATAAACGGGGGATGAATTCCCAAAAGCAAATCACGGGTAATTCCGCCACCCACCGCAGTGATGCACGCCACAAACACCACGCCGAACATATCCAGATTGGCACCAATGGCAACCAATGCCCCCGAAATGGCAAAGGCAACGGTTCCTGCAATTTCCATCCATTTTATAAAATCAGTCATCGTAAGGATTCTCCTTTTCTTTTGTTATCTTATGCTGAAGCTTCCTAAGATGCTCCATCAGTATAGCATAAAAGGATCTGTCCGTCAATTTGAAATGGTGAAATTTTTTCATGTTTTAGCACCAAAATAAGGTGATTTTCATAAAATATTCCAAAAAAGATTGAAATTTTTTAAAAATTGTGTTACAATATATTCGTTTTATGAAAACTCGGAAAGGAAACTTACCTATGATATATAACACTGTGTTAGATGCTATCGGCAATACTCCCTTAATCCGCCTCAATCGGATGGTGGAGGAAGATTCTGCCGAAGTATTGGTGAAATTTGAGGGTTTAAATGTGGGTGGTTCCATCAAAACCCGTACCGCCTACAATATGATTTTGGATGCGGAAGAAAAGGGCCTTATCAATGAGAACACCATTATCGTGGAACCCACCAGCGGTAATCAGGGCATCGGTCTTGCTTTGGTTGGCGCCGTAAGAGGTTACAAAACCAAAATTATTATGCCTGATTCTGTCAGCGAAGAACGCAGAAAGTTAGTGAAGCACTACGGTGCCGAAGTGATTCTGGTTCACGATGCAGGCAACATTGGGGACTGTATTGACGAATGTTTAAAAACCGCACTTCGTATGCAGGCAGAAGACCCCAACGTGTTTGTTCCCCAGCAGTTTGAAAATCCCGCCAACGTGGAAATTCAGAGAAAACGCACCGGCGTTGAAATTTTAGAGCAGGTAGATGGTCCCATTCACGGATTCTGCTCAGGAATCGGTACCGGCGGCACCATCACGGGTATCGGCGAAACCCTAAAAGAGAAGAATCCTGATATGACTATCTGGGCGGTAGAACCCGAAGATGCGGCAATTTTGTCCGGCGGTTCCATCGGTACTCATTTGCAGATGGGCATTGGTGACGGCTTAATTCCCGCTATTTTAAATCAGAATATTTACGATGATATTTGCATCGTAAAGGATGAAGAAGCCATTCAGACCTCCAAAGACCTTGCCGCAAAGGAAGGAATCATGTGCGGTATTTCTTCGGGAACCAATGTGGCGGCGGCAATCAAGCTGGCGAAAAAGCTGGGCAAAGGCAAAACGGTAGTCACCGTATTACCCGATACCGCAGAACGCTATTTTTCCACCCCCTTATTTGACGAATAATTTTTATAATGCAAAAGAAAAAGGACTTCAACGGAAGTCCTTTTTTTGATGTAATGGATTAGTTCGTTTTAGCTGTTCCAATCTTGTACGTCGCATTGCCCGTAAACATTATCACCAATGGCAACTACGGTTCCGTCTGATTTTAGTCCGACTGTGTGGACTTGCCCTGCAGATATCGCAACAATATCAGACCAGTCCTCCACATCACACTCTCCGTAGGCGGTTCCGCTCACAGCAACAACGGTGCCATCAGATTTTAGCCCAACTGTGTGGTAACGACCTGCGGAAATTGCTTCAATATCTGTCCAATCTTCTATATTGCACTGTCCGTTACTGTTTGTTCCAACAGCAACCACAGTGCCATCAGATTTTAGCCCAACTGTGTGGTAACGACCTGCGGAAATTGCTTCAATATCTGTCCAATCTTCTACATTGCACTGTCCGTTACTGTTTGTTCCAACAGCAACCACAGTGCCATCAGATTTTAGCCCAACTGTGTGGACATAACCTGCAGAAATCGCCACAATATTAGACCAGTTCTTCACATCACACTCTCCGGATTCGATTCCGCCCACAGCGACAACAGTGCCATCTGATTTTAGTCCTACTATGTGGCCATAACCTGCAGAAATTGCTACAATATCTGTCCAATCGTCCACATTGCACTGTCCGTATGCATTATCGCCAACAGCAACCACAGTGCCGTCTGATTTTAGTCCTACTGTGAGGAACCAACCTGCGTCAATCGCAACAATGTCTGTCCAGTTTTGTACATTACACTCACCGTCCTTGTTACTACCCACAGCAAGAACGGTGCCATCCGGTTTTAGAGCTACTGTGTGGGAAGAGCCTGCGGCAATTGCAACAATATCTTTCTCCCAAGGTTTTGCCGTAATGATTAAAACCGCGGCAATGGCATACAAAATTCCTGCAATCAGGTACAGCCACAGATATTTCTTTTTCTTTTTTTGCTGATTGGCAGCAGTTCTTGGTTTAATCAGAGCACCACAATGCAAACAGTGTATTTTTTTAATATCACTGACTGCTGCTTCAAAAGTTTTACCGCATTTTCTGCAGGTAATCTGTGCCATCGTAAACCCTTCTTTCTTGATTTACATGATATGTTTATTATAGTCTTTTTCAAAAAAATTGTCAAGAAAAATCGGGGAAAGCACAACGGACAGAGAATTTCTGCCAAAATTATTTACTTTTTTGTTGGAATGTGTTACAATGAAGAAGTGAATTTTAAAAATTCCCAAAAGGAGATTTTTTATGAAATCCAAAAGTTTGATACAATCTAAGCGCGATGAATGGCTTTCTTTTTTGGTCGTGGCATTCGGGATTCTTGCCGCTTACTGGGTGGTTTGGGCGTTCACGGGCCAGTGGCCCTGGGCGAAAAATAACTATAATTCCTACACCTTGCAGGCGTGCCGTTGGTTAGAAGGACATTTAGACCTGGGGCAGGATTATTCCCATCTGGAAATTGCACATTTCGGAGGAAAACATTTTATCAGTTTTCCGCCCTTTCCGTCCTATGTGATGCTTCCCTTTGCCATGCTGTTCGGAGAAAACACTCCCGACGGCTGGATTGCGGTGGCGGTCAGCTTAGTGGGTGCTTTTTATGTATTCCGTTTGCTCAAGCACTATGAAAAATCCAACGAATCAGCTATTTTCTGGACTTTATTTGTGACCATCGGTACCAATCTGATTTTTGTTACCGTGAACGGTTGGGTATGGTTTATCGCACAAAATCTGTGTTTTACCTTATCCGTGATGGCGATTTATTATGCCGTTTGCGGAAAAGGTGGCTGGTCTCTTGCTTTTTGGGCAATGAGCGTGGGATGCCGTCCTTTTAATGCGCTGTATGCTCCCATTTTGCTTGTGATTTTATATCAGGGACTGAAAAAACAGAATCTCACCTTTGGGATGATGATAAAAAAATACTGGAAATGGGCGATTGCACCCATCGTGATTGCAGTAAGCTATATGTTGTTAAACTACTTCCGATTCGGCAATATTTTGGAATTCGGACATAACTATCTGCCCGAATTTACCGAAGCCGAAAAAGGGCAGTTCCATTTCGATTATCTGAAAGAAAACTGGAAATTGTTATGGTTATGGCCCAAAAAGAACCCTCAGGGCGTGTTCCAGTTCCCCAAATTTAACGGTTGGGCATTTTATTTAGTTATCCCCGTATTTCTTTCCTACGCCATCTACACCGTGGCATCATTGTTTAAGAAACCGCAGAAAAATATTTTGGTAAGGATTTTAATTCCTGTAACGGTTCTTTTGCATCTTTTGTGCCTGACCGCCCATAAAACCATGGGAGGCTTCCAATGGGGAAACCGATATGTGCTGGACTCTTTGGCATATATTTTCTTAGGAATTCTGTTGGTGACGGATAAAGACGACAAACTGGAAAAATTCCAGATTCCCATTGCGATGTTTGGATTTGCTTTGAATTTAGTTGGAACCATAGCAGTCTACAATAATTGGATATAAAAAAGGACTTCTTCGGAAGTCCTTTTTTTAGTGAATAGGTAATAGTGAATAGTGAATAATTTCGGTGGCGGGCAATGCCCGCATTTTAATGCACCCGTAGGGTGCCACCGCAATTCTTCATTTGAACCTACAATTTCTCTTTCAAAAACCGTCCTGTATGGGATGCTTCTACTTTACTAACCTCTTCGGGAGTACCCGTTGCCACCACGGTACCACCTTCGTCGCCCCCTTCGGGACCCATATCAATGAGATAGTCCCCCACTTTAATCACGTCTAAGTTATGCTCGATAATCACAATGGTGTTTCCGCTATCACACAAACGGTTTAACACATCAATCAACTTTTTCACGTCGTCAAAATGAAGACCTGTGGTGGGTTCGTCCAGAATATAGATGGTTTTTCCTGTGGGACGTTTGGAAAGCTCGGTGGCAAGTTTCACACGCTGTGCTTCCCCGCCCGATAAGGTGGTGGAGGGTTGCCCTAACTTAATGTAGGAAAGCCCCACATCATATAATAACTGCAGTTTCCGCTTGATAGAAGGGATGTTTTCGAAGAACAAAAGACCTTCTTCCACGGTCATATCTAAAACTTCGTGAATGTTTTTGCCTTTGTAACGCACTTCTAAGGTTTCACGGTTGTAGCGCTTGCCCTTACACACGTCGCAAGGCACATACACATCGGGTAAAAAGTGCATTTCAATTTTTACAATACCGTCACCCTCGCAGGCTTCGCAACGTCCGCCCTTCACGTTAAAGCTGAATCGTCCCGGTCCGTAGCCTTTCATTTTGGCGTCATTGGTGGATGCAAATAAGTCACGAATCAGAGAAAACACGCCTGTGTAGGTGGCAGGATTGGAACGGGGTGTTCTGCCGATGGGAGACTGGTCAATGGCGATGACTTTGTCCAGATGCTCCATACCTTCAATGGAATCGTGCAAACCGCCACGGCTCTTTCCGCCGTTTAGGTGATGGAATAATTCCTGATATAAAATCTGATTGATAAGAGATGATTTTCCTGAACCGGATACCCCTGTCACAATGGTCATACAACCTAAGGGGATAGATACATCAATTCCTTTTAAATTGTTCTGTCTGGCGTTTTTAATCACCAAAAAATTGCCGTTTCCTTCCCGACGTTCTTTGGGTACGGGAATCTGTTTTCTTCCTGATAAATAGTCTCCCGTCAAGGAGGTTTTGGACTTCATAATTTCTTCGGGAGTCCCCTCTGCGGTGATGTAGCCACCGTGAATCCCCGCACCGGGACCGAAGTCAAACACATAGTCTGCAGCACGGATGGTGTCTTCGTCGTGTTCCACCACCAAGACGGAATTGCCCACATCACGAAGACGAATGAGGGTTTCAATCAACTTTTCGTTGTCTCTTTGGTGGAGCCCGATACTGGGTTCATCCAAAATGTATAATACGCCCATCAGATAGGAACCAATCTGAGTGGCAAGACGGATTCTCTGTGCTTCCCCGCCTGACAGGGAACCTGCAGAGCGAGACAAAGTAAGATAATTTAAACCTACTTTATCTAAAAAACCAAGACGCTCTTTGATTTCTTTTAAGAGACGTTCTGCAATATTTTTTTGTTTTTCGCTTAAAGTAAGTTCATCAAAGAACAAAACAAGCTCTTTCACGGGCTTTTGGCACATTTCATAGATGTTGATACCGCCAACCGTTACCCCCAGGCTTTCCTGCTTCAGTCTTGCACCCTTACAAACGTGGCAGGGTTTTTGACTCATAAAGGATTCAATTTCGCTTCTCATCCAGGAGGAAGAAGTTTCCCGATACCGACGCTCCAGGTTGGTAATAACACCCTCAAAATCACTGTAATAGGTTCCTGAGTTACCACGGCGCTGGTATTCGATTTTCAGTTTTTCACCGCCATTTCCATATAGTAACATCTGCAAAAAGGCGGGGTCTTGTTTGCCGATAGGTTTCACCATGGAGTAGCCGTAATGTTTGCAAACCGCTTCCAATAAGGTGTATGCCACACTGTCGGACTTGTCTGCCGCATACCAACCGCTGCCACGGATGGCACCGTCTAAAATAGACTTATCGGGATCAATCACCAAGGCAGGATCCACCTTCATCAGATGCCCGATACCCCCACATTCAGGGCAGGCACCAAAAGGATTGTTAAAGGAAAAGGCACGGGGAGATAATTCTTCCACCGAAATATCGCAGTCGGGACAGGAATAATTTAAACTGTAGGTGTTTTCCTTGCCCGTGTCGTGTTCCAAAATAGTAACCAGACCGTCTGTTAAGCCAACAGCAGTTTCCAAAGAATCGGTTAAGCGGGAGCGGATATCCTCTTTCACCGCCATACGGTCCACCACGATTTCCACAGTGTGTTTGATATTTTTATCCAGCTTAATTTCTTCGGATAAATCATATTGGTTTCCATCCACCCGCACACGGATAAAACCGCTTTTCTTGGCTTTTTCAAAGGTTTTCTGATGTTCCCCTTTTTTGCCTCGGATAACGGGAGATAAAATCACAATTCTTGTTTTTTCGGGGAGTTTTAGAATTTTATCCACAATCTGATCAATGGTCTGCTTGTGAATTTCCTTGCCGCATTTGGGACAATGGGGAATCCCGATTCTTGCATATAAAAGTCTTAAATAATCGTAAATTTCCGTCACCGTACCCACAGTGGAGCGGGGATTTTTAGATGTTGTCTTCTGGTCAATGGAAATGGCAGGAGACAACCCCTCAATCAAATCTGCCGAAGGCTTATCCATCTGCCCCAAAAACATTCTGGCATACGAAGAAAGGGACTCCACATAACGCCGCTGCCCCTCTGCATAGATGGTATCAAAAGCAAGGGACGATTTTCCCGAGCCCGATACCCCCGTAAAGACCACCAATTTGTCTCTGGGAATTTTTAAATCAATATTTTTTAGGTTGTGCTCCTTTGCACCTTTAATGTAAATCGTGTCACGCATAGTAATTTTCCTTTTTGTGTTGAATGAATCATGAATAGTGAATAATGAATAATTTCGGTGGCAGCCTTTGGCTGCATCATAGAATGGTTGGCTTTGCCAACCCACCGCAATTCTTCACTCTTCATTCTTCTTTATTATTTAATCTCGCATTGCTTTTATCTTATCTCGCAGTTCTGCTGCCTTTTCAAAGTCCAGATTCTTAGCGGCTTTGTTCATTTCTTCGGTTAAGCGGAGAATTTCGGTTTCTATATAACCGTCATCCAGCGGTTTCTTCGTTTTTCCTTTTTTCGACGGAATTTCTGCTTTTTTGGTTGCTTCAATCACCGCACGGATGTCTTTTTTGATAGTTACTGGCACAATGCCGTTTGCCTCATTATAGGCTTTCTGAATGTCACGGCGGCGGTTGGTTTCACGGATGGCATTTTCCATAGAATCGGTCAGGGTATCGGCGTACATAATGACTGTTCCCTCTGCGTTTCTTGCCGCACGACCAATGGTTTGAATGAGGGACGTTTCGCTTCGCAGGAAGCCCTCTTTGTCCGCATCCAAAATGGCAACTAAGGATACTTCAGGTAAGTCCAACCCCTCACGGAGCAGGTTAATGCCTACCAGCACATCGAATTCACCCATTCTTAAATCACGGATGATTTCCATACGTTCCATGGTGTCAATATCCGAATGAAGATACCGCACACGAACACCTGCCTCGGTGAAATAGTCGGTTAAATCTTCTGCCATTCGTTTGGTCAGGGTCGTTACCAGCACACGTTCGTTTTTGGCGGTGCGGATGTTGATTTCGGATAATAAATCGTCAATTTGCCCCGTGGTGGGTTTCACGAAAATTTCGGGGTCCAACAGTCCTGTGGGACGAATCACCTGTTCCACAATCCGAGTGGAGTGTTCCCGTTCGTAATCCGCAGGAGTTGCGGAAACAAAAATTGCCTGATTGATACGCTCTATAAATTCGTCAAAGTTCAAGGGACGGTTATCGTATGCCGAGGGCAAACGGAAGCCGTAGTCCACCAAAGAGGTTTTTCGGGCTCTGTCTCCTGCATACATTCCTCTTACCTGAGGAAGTGTTACGTGGGATTCGTCCACCACCAATAAGAAATCGTCGGGGAAATAGTCTAACAGTGTGTAGGGAGCACTGCCGGGTTCTCTGCCACTGATATGGCGGGAATAGTTTTCAATCCCTTTACAAAAACCGATTTCACCCATCATTTCCAGATCGTAATTGGTGCGCTCGGTGATACGTTGTTTTTCTATCCATCTTTCTTTTTCGTCAAAGAAAGCGATTCTCTCTTGCAATTCTTCTTCGATGGTTTTAATGGCACGTTTCATCTTATCAAAAGAGGTGGCATAGTGAGAAGCAGGGAACACAAAAATGTGGTCTCTTTCTCCCAAAATTTCTCCTGTTAAGGGGTTGATTTCGGTTAAACGCTCCACCTCGTCTCCGAAAAATTCTACTCTTAGCACCATTTCGTTGGAGTTGGAGGGGAAAATATCCAGTACATCGCCGTTTAGTCGGAAACATCCTCTGTGAAAGTCGATGTGATTTCTTTCATACTGAATTTCAATGAGTTTTCTTACCACTTCGTCACGGTCTTTTTCCATCCCACGGCGGAGAGACACACATAAATCGGTGTAATCCTCCGGGTCACCCAAGCCGTAGATACAAGAAACCGATGCCACGATGATCACGTCTGTTCTCTCAAACAGAGCAGTGGTGGCAGCGTGACGGAGTTTATCAATTTCGTCGTTAATCTGAGAATCTTTTTCAATGAAAGTGTCGGTGCCGGGAAGATATGCTTCCGGTTGATAATAATCATAATAGGAAACGAAAAATTCCACCGCATTATCCGGGAAAAATTCTTTAAATTCACTACAAAGCTGAGCGGCTAAAGTTTTGTTATGAGCCAGAACCAATGTTGGTTTTTGCACCTTTTGGATCACATTGGCAATGGTAAAGGTTTTTCCTGAACCTGTTACACCAAGCAAAGTCTGGTATTTGTCATTTTGCAAAATGCCCTCACTTAATTTTTCAATGGCTTGGGGTTGGTCTCCCTTTGGTTTCATATGAGACGCTATGCGGAACGGTTTTTCCAATTTCATATCGGCACCTCCTTTCTGATACAATAAGGGCAATCGGCATTGCCGAAAGCCCTTATTGAATGAATAGTGAATAATGAATAATGAATAATGAATAATTATGGTGGCACCCTTTGGGTGCATTGTGGGGGACGATGCCCACATCGTCCCGTTGTATGGGTATCTAAAATCAACCACGGCGTGCCGAGTCGTCACGCCCTACAACTTCTATAATTACTTTGTATGGCTAAAATGAGAAAAATAGTGCAGAGGGTCGAAACCGAACCCGTAAGGGATTACCCGAAGGCGTACCGAGTGTACGCCGAGCGGTGAGGTTCATCCGCTAAGTGCTGTTTTTCACATTTTAGTAACCTTCTGGAACATCAGTCCCACAAGTCCCGGTCCAATATGAACGCCAACGGTACATCCTACCTGATTTTCGGTGATTTCTGCCCCTTTGAAGTTTTCGTGCACCAGTTGCACAAATTCGTCGTAGTATTGTGCTTTGTTGGAATACACAATCATATAACGGTAGCCGCCGTCTTTGGTGGCATCTTTCACCAGCTCCATAATGCGGTTCATTGTCTTTTTGACACCGCGCACTTTTTCAGTTGCTGCCATTAACCCGTCTTTCACCGTCAGAATAGGTTTGATATCCAGAATGGTTCCCAAAAGTGCAGATGCGCCTGTGATTCTGCCGCCTCGTTTTAAATATTCCAAGGTGCCGTTCATTAAGAAAATGTTGGTGGATTGGCAACAATCTTCAATAATTTTCACCACTTCGTCAGCAGAGGCACCCTTTTCATAAGCGGCGATGCCGTCCCGCATTGCGTAGTAGTAACAAATGGTATAGAATTTGGAGTCAATCAGACGCACATCCAGTTTGATGCCGTCTTCTTCCATATTTTTTAAAGCAATTTTCACATTGTTATAGGTGGGACTTCCCAAAGAAGAGATACAAGTGAAAATATAGGTGTCATATTCATTTTTTGCCGCTAATTCACGGAAATATTCCTCAATGGTGAAAGCAGTTACCTGAGAAGTGGAAACATTGCCTTTGTTTTCTTCCATAAAAGCAAACACTTCATCGGAGGTGATATCCACGCCGTCAAAATATTCCTGCACTTCCCCGTTATGAGGTTTTAAATACACATGAAAAGGCAACACATCAATGTTTTTTTCTTTTGCATATTCTTTTGGGATATCTGCCGCAGAGTCGGTAATAAACTTAATTTTTTTGGTAGTTTCCATAGCGGAGCAGTCCTTTCTTCATCTATTCTACGGTGATTTCGTAGTCTTCAAAGGTTACCACGTCACCGGAACGGAGCTTTCTGCCGCGACGGCTTTCACATTCACCGTTCACCTGCACCAGTCCGTCCACAATTACATATTTTGCTTCGCCGCCGGTGGCAACGATGTTTTCCACCTTTAAAAGATTTTGCAGGGTGATAAAATCTTCACCATCCCGCAGAGTAAATGTGATTCGTTCTTTTTCCATCTTTTTTTCCTTATTTTCCTTTTTGTTTTAATACTTCTTCCAGAGTTTCGGTAATAATCCGAAGCACTTCGATACGGGCATACCGCTTATCGTCTCCTGCAATTAAATGCCAGGGAGCAATTTTGGTATGGGTTTTATCAATCATTTTTTCAATGGTGCAAAGATAATCGTCCCATTTTTCACGGTTACGGAAGTCTTCATCGGTTAATTTCCACGCTTTCTGAGGATTTTCTTTGCGGTCTTGGAATCGTTTTAATTGCTCATCTTTTGAGATGTGCAGGAAGAATTTAATCACGGTGATACCGCTTCCCACCAAGTGTTTTTCCATATCGTTGATTTCAAAGAAGGCACGGTCATATTCTCGCTGGGTGCAGAACCCTTCCACCGCTTCCACCATCACTCTGCCGTACCAACTGCGGTCGAAAATGGCGATATGGCCTGTTTTGGGAAAATTCTTCCAGAATCGCCACAGATAGTGGTGAGAAAGCTCCTCCTTGGTAGGAGCAGGTGTGGAGAATACCTGATAACCGCGAGGGTCTAAGGCTGTGGTCAAACGTTTGATGGCACCGCCTTTGCCTCCTGCATCCCATCCTTCAAACACAATGATGACGGGCTTTTTCTTCATATACAGGCGGTTATGCAGATGTTCCAGCTTGTCCTGATAGTAGGCAAGCTTTTCCTGATATTCTTTTTTCTCTAATTTTAAGGATAAATCCACCGAATCCAAGTAATTGGTGGCAATGTGACGGTCTAAAATCGGACGAGGAGATTTGGATTCCTCTTTCTTTAAGGCAATTTTCTTTTCCAGTTGGGTAATCAAAATCTCAAAAATCCGAAGGGTTGCATAAGCAATGTCATTGGCATTGATTAAGTGCCAAGGAGCATTTTCGCGATCGGTCTTTTCGATCATTTTTTCAGACACTTCACGGTATTTTTCGTATTGTTTGTTGTGCTTTAAATCATCCTTGGAAACACGCCATGCGGTTTCTTTGGAATCCATCAGTTTTTTTAAACGCTTCTGCTGTTCTTCTTTGGAAATGTGAACAAAGAACTTGATGAGCAGGTTATCGTCATCAGTGAGCAGCTTTTCAAAAGCGTTAATTTCGTCTAAATCGTGATAAAAACGGTCTGTTTTTACCTTTTTATCAATATGGTCATTCAACACTCTGCGATACCAGCTGCGGTCAAAAATTGCAATTCTTCCTTTGGCGGGGGTTTTGGTGATAAAACGCCACAAAAACGGATAACGGCTTTCTTCTTCGTTTTCATCCTTAATGGTAAACACGGTGAAGCCGCGGGGATCTAAGGGAAGAATAAAGTGGTTGATGAGTTGACCTTTCCCTGATGCACCCCATCCTTCCATTACCACAATCACGGGAATGCCCAGCGCTCTTGCTTCTCTTTGCAGGGCAGCAAGACGTTCCTGATAAGCTTCCAGCTTCTTTTTTAATTCCTTGGGGGAATCATTGGTTAAGGTGAGGGTTTCACATTTTTTGAGCATAGCGGGTACCTGCTTTCCATAGTTGTTAATCAAAGTGGTCTGTTGGGTGTATCTTGTTTCCGAAGGAAACATATCGAGTGCGAAGCACATATCGAATCTGTTAGGATATATCGAAAATTCCTTCAGGAATTTATATCGATTATTTTTTAGCTGTAGTAACAGATGCAATCAGTTTCCTTCTGATTGTGCCACATTTATTGACTAAATTTCTGTATGTGGGCTCATCAATTTTGGTTTTTCGAAGTAACAACTCTAACCAATATTCTGTTTCATAGCTTTCTTTTAAGGCAATTTCTAATTTGTTGATGAAGTCAGCCCTGCTTTGTGCATATTTTGCTTCGTGAAGATTTGCACCGATGGAAGATGAACATCTTAACAACTGATTCACATATATCGAACAACCTTTGATAGTGTCGCAAATATCAGAAATTTCTATTGCTAACTCAATGGCTTGTTCTCTTAATAAATTTTTCTTTTCTTCCATTCTCACGACTCCATTATCGATATACACGCGTTGCGTGTACGATATATTTTGCTGTGCAAAATTCGATATAAACTCGACCTGCTCGTTTTCGATATGATATCAATCTCGCAAAAGATTGATATCGAGTTGTTTTGGCAAGAGCCAAAACAACAAAGGGACAGCACCCTCAAACTTTTGGGGGTGTTGTCCCGCATTTTTTTAGTCAGTTAAATTGGAAACGAAACGTGCTAAGCGCTCCATCCCTTTTTCGATGCTGTCCATTCCGGTTGCATAAGACCAACGGCAGAAATCATCTGCACCAAAGCCGGAGCCTGGTACCAGTGCTACCAGTTCTTTTTCCAGGAGTAAGGAGCAGAAATCATCAGAGGTGTTAATGGTAACACCTTCATATTTTTTGCCTTTCACTTGGGAAATATTCATCATGATGTAGAACGCACCTTTGGGCATTCTGCAGGATAAACCGGGGATTGCATTGATTTTTTCATACATATAGTTTTTGCGCTGTTCAAAATGTTTTTTCATATTGTAAACGCAATCCAAAGAACCGTCCAGCGCCGCACAAGCTGCTGCCTGCGCGATGGAGTTGGGGTTGGAGGTAGCGTGAGACTGAATGTTTGCCATTACCTTTGCCAAACCTTCTTCACAAGCGGTGTAGCCGATACGCCAACCGGTCATTGCATAAGTTTTGGAAACCGCATTTACGGTAACAGTCAGTTTTTTGATATCTTCGCCCAAAGTGGCAATACTAACGGTGTCACCTTCGTAAATCAAGTGTTCATACACTTCGTCGGAAACCACAATCAGATTTTTTGCCACACAGAAATCTGCAATTTTTTGCAGTTCTTCTTTGGAATAAACGGAACCTGTGGGATTGGAGGGGCTGCATAAAATTACCGCAACGGTCTTATCGGTCACAACCTGCGCCAGTTCTTCCACGGTGAATTTGAAATCGTGTTCTTCGGTGGTGTTTAAGATCACGGGAACCCCGTCTGCCAGCTTCACCATTTCGGGATAGCTTACCCAGTAGGGAGCAGGCACGATTACTTCATCCCCGGGATCACAAATTGCCATAAAGATGTTGGTTAAAGAATGTTTTGCACCATTGGAAATTACGATGTTTTTCGCTTCGTAATCCAAGTTGTTTTCCCGTTTTAATTTGCGCACGATTGCCTGCTTTAGGGCAGGAGTACCGGAAGCGGGGGTGTATTTGGTCATCCCTTTGGATAACGCATCAATCGCCGCCTGTTTGATATGGTCAGGGGTATCGAAATCGGGTTCACCGGTTCCGAAACCAACCGCATCAATACCGTCTGCTTTCATCTGTTTGAATTTGGAATCGATTGCCAAGGTAGGAGACGCGGAAACTGCGCCGCCTTTTTTACTGATTTTAATTTCCATTTCATTCTCTCCAATCCATAATATGCAACCGAAGCAGTGCTTTTTGCATCTTCGGCATACGTCAACTTGCTTCTGATAAAATTTTTGAAAGAAAAAATATCAAAAATTTCACACTGTCTTTTATATTACTATATTATATGAAAAAAATCAAGATATTTTACAAAGTTTTTTGTTTCAAAATGAAAGTTTTGTTTTAAAATCTTTCATTTTAGGGGTCGTTGCGGATGATTACTTGGAGAATTCGCCTTTCACGCCCCGACGGAACATATCCAGAGTTTCGGGAGTTTCATCCAGATAGTAGGGACGGGCAATAATGTCTTGCATACCTTCTCTGTAGTCACGGTCTCCGGAGTTAAACCACACTGCTGCTTTGATGTTTTTATAGTCGCCGATATGGGTGAACATTTCCTGCATCCAGGCCGCCTTATCGCCGCCGTAGGAAGAGGAGGCAAATTCGGTTACAATCCATGGAACTTCGGGGAAATCCCGAGAATACAGGGCATTCAATGCATCAAAAGCGGGGCAAAAATCGTCCCAGGTTTCACCGAACACTTCTGCGTAGTAGGTGCCGGTGTTGTATTTGGTGATGCCCAGAAGCTGCACCTTGTCATTGCCGGGATAGTAGTTCATATAGTGGTTGAAGCTTGCGGGGGGATAGTTGCCGTACTGAGGATTGAAAATCCAAATGACGTTATTTACGCCTTCCTCTTGGAAAATATCATAGATACGGCCATATACCATTTTGTAAATATCGGCATCCTGCAAAGTCACAACGCCACTGTAGGTACACCAGTCGGTGTTCATTTCATTGTTTACGCGGAGCAGAATGGGGTGGGAGAATTCTTTGAAGGCTCTGGCATATTTTCTGATCTGGTCATCCCAAAGACCGTCAATCACCTCAAAGTTGGGGTTGGTGGCAGAATCCAGCGCCATATGGTCAATGGTGCAGACCTGCAAGGTCATTTCGGTAATTTTGCCGTCATCATACGCTTCCTGCAGACCTTTTACGGGAGGTTCTTCCATTAAGTAGGTGTATCCCATACAAAGTTCAAAACGGTAATCCAGCTTCTGCTGTAATTCTTCCATAGTGGGAGCCATACCTTCCACGGTGATGAGCTTGTGGTTATACACACCCCACAGCACATCCTCACGGTTTACCAGTGCATCGTAGAATGCAGCTGTTTCTTCGTTCCATTCGGGCAATTCCGCTTTGGTGGGAATGGTGGTCATATTGTTACCGATGGGGTTAAATACAGTCAGAGAGGAAAGAATCTTGTTGATAGTTTCGGGTTCGTAGGTTTCCGCTTTTAAGAGCATTCTATGATAAATCTGACCGCCGTTGGGATCCATGATATATGCAATACTGTATGAATTTAAGGTCACATCACTGCCTTCGGCAGGATTTCTGGTCATCGATAAAATTCTGACGGGGGCACCGTTGATGTTACGAACGGTATCTTCGTGAAGGGTAATATTGTTAGCTTGTTGATAAGCAGGATTTGCAATGTATTTGTTGATGTATTCATCAATGTATTTTAAGGTATCTTCGTAGGGAGAGCCTTCTCTGGTAAACAGTGCTTCGTAGCCGTCACCATACACTTTTGAGCCGCCTTCTCCACGGGAGAAATCATGGGTGATTTTACCGGGTAAATCCACGTAATATCCGTTGGGGAAGTCCACAACACGGGTGGAATCTTCGGTTTCATACACTTTCTTCACATCGTAGAGAAAGTCTGCACCGTCGGGATCTGCCAACAGCACATTTCCTTGATATGCAGAAACAGAAAGAATGTTGTCCAGCCCTTCGGTATATTCTTGTTGATTCAGATTATATTTCATCTTCATCATAGGTCCTTGCAGACTGGGAATCGGCAGCTTTTCCAAAGGCAGCAAGGGCGTCAGCAGAGCACCCACCATCACAATTAAAAGTAACACAGCAATTACAATATTCTTTTTCATAAAAATTCTCCTAAAAATTGGAATTGTTTTCGCATCATACCAATTTACAGTATAGCAGATATTCTTTGGTTTGTAAATATTTTTCGTCATTTTTTTTGGTAATTTTTGTTGCGCCTTTTGAGAAAGCGTGATAATATGAATACATACTTAAAAAATGAAAAAGAGGAAGGACTTTTCGTGATGAAGTTACTTGCATTCGGAGAAATTTTATTTGACTGTTATCCCACCGCAAAAAAAATCGGAGGTGCGCCCTTTAATTTTTGTGCCCACCTTACAAAATTGGGGGCGAACTGTGCCCTGTACGGTGCCGTTGGGGATGACGACCTTGGGGAAGAGGCTATTTCTTTTGCAAAAAAATACGGCGTGGATACCCGATTTCTTGCCAAACATCCCACCTTACCCACAGGAGTTTGCAATGTGACTTACCAAAAGGGAGAACCCTGCTACGATTTAAGCGGTCTTTTTGGTTATGATGAAATTTCTTTGGATACTTCGGTGTTTTCTGAAACCTATGATATATTCTATTTCGGCACCCTTGCTCTGCGTGGCGAAACATCCCGCAAAACCTGTGAAACTCTGCTGGAAAAGGGGGATTTCGGTATTCGCTTCTTTGATATGAATCTGCGTCAGCATTATTATACAGATGAACTTATCAAATGGGGGCTTTCTGCTTGCGACATTGTGAAAATGAACCGTGACGAATTTTTTTTAGTAAAGGACATCAGCTCTCTTACCGAGGAGGAGATTGCCGGTGCTTTGGAGAAAATTTGCCGAATCTACCATATCAAAACTGCCATTTTCACCCTGGATGCCGACGGTGCTTGTTTGTGGGACAAAGAGCAGGGATTTTTCAGGATTCCTGCACAAAAAACGGAGTTTGTTTCTGCGGTTGGTGCGGGAGACAGTTTTTGTGCCTGCTTTTTGTATCATTATAAACAAGGGCATCCGTTGCCTGTTTGTCTGGAAAAAGCATCGATTCTGGCAGGGTATGTGGTGGCTTACGAGGAAGCAATTCCCGATTACTCCGTTGATTTTTTAACAAAGTTGCAGTCATCGTTGTAAAATCGCATATTTAAAAAACGAAGAAAATAAAAGAAAACGAAAGAAAACGAAAGAAAACTATTTTTAGATTAAAAAAATTTAAAAAAGATGTTGACAAACCGGAAATCTTTTTGTATAATGATATCCGTTCGTAAAAACGGACACCAAAAACTGATGAAAATAAAGATAAAATAAACTCGGAGGTTTCTTATGAAAGATACTTATCTTGCAAAAGCAGGACAGACCGAATCTAAATGGTACATTGTTGACGCTGCAGATGTTTCTTTAGGTAGAACCGCTGCAAAAGTTGCTTCCATTTTAAGAGGTAAACATCGTCCTGAGTACACTCCCAACGTTGACCTGGGAGACCACGTTATCGTTATCAACGCTGAAAAAGCTGTTTTAACCGGTAACAAACTGAAAGACAAAATTTACTACAGACACACCGGTTACATCGGCGGTTTAAAAGCTGTTCCCTACGAAAAACTGATGGCTGAAAATCCGGAAAAAGCTATGATGCTGGCAATCAAAGGCATGCTGCCCCACAACTCTCTGGGCAGAAAAATGGCTACCAAAGTTAGAATTTACAAAGGTACTGAGCATGAACATGCAGCTCAGAAACCCGAAGTATACAACGGTTAATAGGGAGGATATAAGATATGGCTAAAAAATTAGAAGTATATCTTGGTACCGGCAGAAGAAAAAGCTCTGTAGCAAGAGTTCGTCTGATTCCCGGTAAAGGTAACATTATCATCAATAAAAGAGATATTGACGATTACTTTGGTCTGGAAACCTTAAAATTAATCGTTAGACAGCCCTTAAACTTAACTGCAACCGCAGGTCAGTTCGACGTTTTGGTTAACGTATTCGGCGGCGGCGTTTCCGGTCAGGCAGGTGCTATCAGACACGGTATCACCAGAGCTTTAATCAACTACAATGCTGATTTAAAATCCGACCTGAAAAAAGCCGGCTTCGTAACTCGTGATCCTCGTATGAAGGAAAGAAAGAAATACGGCTTAAAAGCAGCTCGTCGTGCACCCCAGTTCTCCAAACGTTAATCGTTGGAAGAATTCGAAAGGAATTCACAAGATTCCAAAAAAGTGCAAAACAAAAATCCCACAACTTCGGTTGTGGGATTTTTTTGTTGGCTAGTTTTAAAACTAAAAGCTTAATTTAATGGTGGATTTATTCTCTTTCACCTGATGCAATGTTCCTTCTTCATGGAAAGAGCAGGATGCTTCAATCTCAATGGTTTCCACTTCATCAATATGGGGGTTGGAATATTTTCCTTTGTCAATGTATAAGTGCATCTCCGCTTTTTTATGAGGTTGCAGATTTGCGCTTATGTAATCATATATCATAAAATCATTGGCAGAAATGTCGCCGCCGTAGAACATAACCACATTGTCCGTGGAGTTTTCTATCAGAAAACGGTAGGAATTACCGCTATTTTCCATTTGGATGTCAGCCAGGGTAATTTTTACACCGTCCATATTGTAGATGATATCCCCTTTTTGGGTGATTTCGCCTGCAGAGGGAGCGTCGGAAGTTTTATCGTGGGAAAGCATTACCGTGTTGGTTTCGCCATTCCATTCCACGCCCAAATCTAACGCACTTGCGATACCGCGCACAGGCAGGTAGGTGGTTCCGTCGATAATAAAGGGTTCCACATAATTTCCGCTTGCATCGGTGGGGGTGACTTCGCTGCCGTTTAATGTGATTTTGATGTTGTTATAAGACAGCTCTTTGGTGATCGTTCCCACGGTAGCATAGGTTGTGGGAACCAGCACTCCGCCGATCAACATCCCAATCAGTAATGTTTTAATTCGCTCTTTCATAGTTGTTGCCTCCTAATGTATTGGTGTGTTTATCAGAACACACTTTTATTTTTTAATTTTTTATGCATTAAAACTGCGTCCAGTTAGAGGTTAAGTCGTCGGATTGAGCCGCCGATTGAATTGTGGGGTTTATGGTACTGGGATGATTTGCAGTCGGTTTTACAGGATCCCCAAGGATCGGTGCAGCGTGATGCAGGGGATTTACAGGAGTTGCCGGAGTTTTGGGATATGTGGGCTTGGGTGTATGAGCAGGATTTGTAGGATACGTGGGGGGTGTGGGATTGGTATGATATGTCGGATTTGATGGATTTGTTGGATATACGGGATATGTAGGATATGTGGGATAGGTAGCTCTTGGCGGAAAAGCAACTTCGGTTTTTTCTGTAGCGGCCAGTATCAGGTTGACAATACGCAAAACTAACGCAAGCACAGTACCGGGGCCTAACAGGCAAGTAATGTTTGAACTATAATAATAGGATGCGTTTTGTTGATAAAAGCCGATAAACGCCAGCGTAGTGATCAGCCCCAAAGCAGCGGTAACGATGACGCCGCCCTTACTTTTTGCCAAAGCAAAAATGGAAGAAAGCAAACAAACAAATAAGATCAAGAGAAATGTTACCATTTGCAGGAGCACATTATATTCTGAATATTCAATCAGCTGTAAGAGGTAATCCGGGTATTCGATTAAGCTTTCTAAGGTGCGATACAAAAATATACTTTCGGTAGAATTAGAATAAATATACACTTTGAAGAAAGCCGGTAAAAATAGAAATGCCACGGGGATACAAACACTGAAGATGACAATCAGTGTGTAACGTACTGTTTTACTCATAAAAGATATCTCCTCTCCTATGCCGCCCGGACATTTCTTTGCGGCCTGTTAATTACAGTATATCGTATTCATTACAAAAAAACAAGTCATTTTATAAAATCTCTTCTGATGTAGTTCTTTTGTTAGAATTCTGTTACTGTTTTGTCATAATTTGCGGCGAAATACGGAAGTTTTGCAGCTTATTTTGATACTAAGATATTGAAAACAGCACATTTTCGGGTTATGGGTTGACATCTTTTTATTTCAATGATATACTGAATCGAGAATTTATCGAGGAGAATCGTTATGATAAAAGGTGCAATTTTTGATTTGGATGGCACGCTGCTTGCCACTTTGGAGTCGATTGCTAAGGCAGGCAACACCATGTTAAAACATTTTGGATATCCTCCCGTTCCCGTAAAACAGTACGGCATTTTTGCAGGAAACGGTGCGGACAAACTGGTGGAGCGTGCGTTAATTTACAGTGGCGACACCAAGCTTGTTCATTTAGAAGAAGCTATCCGTGTGTATCGGGAGATTTTCGGGGAATACTGCAGTTACCAAGTGAAACCCTATGATGGCATTGTCAAGATGCTTGATGAATTGGTTGCTAAAAAAATTCATCTTGGCGTGGTAACCAACAAACCCCACGTGAGTGCGACGCGTTTAATGAAAGAATATTTTGGCAATTATCCGTTTACCCACGTGATTGGTCAGCAGACGGGGCTTCCTCAAAAGCCTGATCCTGCAGGGATTTTCACCTTGCTTTCCGATTGGGGAATTGCTCCCTCGGAATGTGTGTATTTAGGTGACAGCGATGTGGATATGCAAACGGGAAATAACGCAGGCTGTCTCACAATTGGCGTGTTGTGGGGATTTCGTGACAAAGGGGAATTAGACGAAAACGGTGCCCATCACACCATCGAAAACCCTTTGGAGTTGCTTGATTTATTAAAATAATGAAAGGAACATTCTGATGGCAGAAAAGAAAGATATCCTTGCATATAAACCAATTTTTCAACAGATTTTTTCCGAGGATCTTCAGTTTTGCGACCGTATTTTTGCCCACCGTTTAGACAATGTATTTGATAAACGTGATGGAGATGAAATTGCCAGTTTTTTGTTTGCGATTCCTTTTACTGCAAGGGTTTTTGATAAGGAATACTCATCTGTTTATGTGTATGGAGTGGGTACTGTTCCCGAAGCTCGTGGCAAAGGCTATATGAAAGAAATCTTTCAAAAGATGGAAGATTTCTTTGGAAATGATATTGATTTCTATTATCTGGTGCCTGCTGATGAATCGTTGTTTTCCATGTATGAAAAATTGGGTTATCAAACCGCATTTTATCTGAAAAAAGAAATGTTGTTTCCCGAGAAAAATCCTACTTTAGAATACGAAATTTACGAAGCTCCCGAAGAATTTCATACTGACTATTTAAGTTGGACAAATTCTTTTGATACCGTGATTTTAAGAAACGAAGAAGATTCCGCTTTTTATCTCTCCCAAGGGAAGTATTACAAAATCAAAAACAGCGGTTTTTATGTGGAAGTATCCGATTCCGACCGCCAGACTGCTCACATTCGGGAAGCCTATTTTCCCACCGACCATACCACAGCATGTTTGCTTGATTTCCTTGCCAGAAAAGGGTATCAAAAAGCCATTTTTACCACTCCTGAGCCAAAAACGCCTTATGCCATGGTGAAAATTGTAAATTCTTCGTTAAAGATGGACGACTTCAAAAACGGTTACACCAATTTAAATTTCGATTAAAAAAATGCACAAGAAATTTCTTGTGCATTTTTTTGTAGGGACAGATGCCTACATCTGTCCGATTTTTTGGTTTTTTTGGTATTTTTGGGTTTTTTGGTAGTTTTGGTATTTTTGGCATTTCACAACACGAAGAATCACAATATCAAAAAAAACGGGACGGTGTGGGCACCGTCCCCTACATGATGTTTGCAATTTTTGATTCTGCGTGTTTTATCAAGTTCGACTAAGACGAAGGGAATTGCTTACCACAGACACCGACGACAAACTCATCGCCAACGCTCCGATCATGGGATTCATTAAGATTCCAAAAGGTGTTAAAAGACCTGCTGCCAGCGGAATTCCCAAAGTGTTATAGCAAAACGCCCAGAACAGATTCTGACGGATGGTTTTCATGGTTTTTTTGCCTAATAAAATGGCTTCTGCCACATCTTCGGGATTGCCTTTTACCAAAATCACATCTGCGCTTTCCATAGCAATATCGGTGCCGTTTCCTAAGGCGATGCCGATATCGGAAGCGGTCAGGGCTGGAGCATCGTTGATGCCGTCTCCCACCATGGCAACAATTTTTCCGTTGGCTTTTAATTCCTCGATTTTTGCCATTTTTTCATCGGGACGCACTTTTGCTATCACGGTTTTGATACCGCATTTTTCGGCAATGGCTTGAGCGGTTTTTTCGTTGTCACCTGTTAGCATCACAGTTTCAATGCCCAGTTCATTCAAGGTTTTGACCGCTTGTTTGGAGGTTTCTTTTACGGTGTCTGCCACAGCGATAAAACCTGCATAATTGCCGTCTATTGATATAAATAAAACGGTTTTTCCGTCTTCGGAAAGACGCTCAGAAGCGCTGGTATCAGGCACGCTTACGAATTCTGAGTTTCCGATTTTGATAAGTTGTCCGTCTATCGTTCCCATAATACCCAGTCCCGTCACAGATTGAAAATTTTCTGCTAAGGGTAGTGGCTTTTCTCCCCATTTTTTCAGGATGGCACGGCCTAAGGGATGTTCGGAATATGCTTCCAATGCTGCCGTTTTTTGTAAAAGTTCTTCTGCTGATAAAGAGACGCACACGATATCTGTCACCACAGGTTCCCCAATGGTTAAGGTACCCGTTTTATCAAATACCACTGTATCAATTTTGTGTGCGGTTTCCAAAGCAGTGGCATTTTTAAATAAGATTCCTTGCTTTGCCGCTTTTCCCGTTCCCACAATGATGGCGGTGGGAGTGGCAAGTCCCAAAGCGCAGGGGCAGGCAATTACCAACACCGACACAAAAATATTTAAGCAGAATGAAAAATCTTTTCCCAATAAAGCCCACGCTATCGCTGAAATGAGCGCTATCAAAATCACGGTGGGCACAAAATATCCTGAAATCACATCGGCAAGACGGGCAATAGGTGCCTTGGTGCCTGAAGCATCTTCCACCAGACGGATAATCTGAGAAATCACCGTGGCATCACCCACTTTGGTTGCTTCTATTCGGACATATCCGTTTTGGTTGGTGGTTCCGCCGTAAACGGTGTCGCCAACGGTTTTATCCACGGGCAGACTTTCCCCTGTAAGCATGCTTTCGTTAACGGTGGTTTCCCCGAAAACCACCACGCCGTCTACCGAAAAGTTTTCGCCTGCTTTCACGATTAAAATATCGCCGATTTGCACTTCTTCTGCGGGGATTACCATTTCTTCCCCATCACGAAGAACGGTGGCGGTTTTGGGGGATAGCGCCATTAAGGAACGAATAGCATCTCCCGTTTTTCCCCGGGAGCGATGCTCCAAAAACCGTCCCAACAGAATCAGAGCAATAATCACGGCGGTGCTTTCGTAATATAAATGGTGGGAGAAATGAGCGTTTCCCATCCACACCATCACGGTACCGTATAAACTGTATAAAAAGGAGGCTAAGGTTCCTACCGCCACCAAGCTGTCCATATTGGGGGACAGATGAAACAGTTTGGAAAAACCAATGGTGTAGAATTTGTAGCCAACTCCCATCACAGGTAAGGTGAGGAGCAGTTGGATGGTTACATTCCAAAAGGGGTCCGAAATTCCTGCAAGTCCCACCATAGGCCCCATACAAAGATAAAACAACGGAATTGCAAAGCATAACGCCACGATAAGTTTTTGTTTCAAATAATTTTTTTCTTCCGCTTCCACCACTTTGTATCCGCTTTTCACCACAATTTTTTCAATCATAGAGAGGGTGACGGTGTCGGCATCGTAGTACACTTCTGCCTGATGGGTAGCAATATTCACGTTGGCACGGATGCCTGATTGTTTATTCAGTTGTTTCTGCAGATATGCTGAACAGGCACCGCAGGTCATTCCGCCGATTTTTAAAATTACTTTTTCCATAGGAAGAACTCCTTTCTTCGGGTTGTAGGGAACAGATTTATCCGTTGCGTTATTCGGAAATGCATCGAAAATCCGATGCAAGAACAATGATTAAAAATAACAAAAAGAGTGGTAGGGCAGGGGCTTGCTCCTGCCGAAAATAACCGAAAGAATCGAACAAGCGGAAGGACCAAGGCCCTTCCCTACATCGGTTATCTGTTTCTGCAACAGCTGTTAAAAATAACAAAAAAGAGTGACGTTGCATAGTCACTCTTATATTTTATCATAAATTTTGCAAAAATGCAATTATTTTTGGCAGGAATATCACGATTCCAACAACGAGAGCGCCAATGGCACACACCAGCACCATTCCTGCAGAAACATCTTTTACCACACGGATGGTTTCATTTTTTTCCGGATGGGTGACATCACACAGATTTTCCATGGCGGTATTTACCATTTCGGCAGCCATTACCAAGGCAATTACCACTGCAAGAAAACACCATTCCCAAGGGGAGACTTTAAAAAACCACCCCAAAAACAGCGCTACCATTGCCGCCAGAGTATGTACTTTAAAATTTTGTTCTCGTTTATATACTTCTGCAATGCCTTTTGCGGCATAGGTAAAGCTTTTAAAAAATTTACCAAATGAAAATCTCATAGGCTTCTCCAATCTTTCCCAAATAGGAATGACTGCACGGGGAAAGTGCAGTCAGATTTTTTATGAGTGTTTGCCCCATCCTGATGGCGAAAGATGCGCCACCAAGACGGGAAAAGAGAAAAATATGAATTGTGCTTTCTAAAATGCAAAACTACGTTGTCTGCACAAAAAGCTCTTAGTTACATTTGGTCCAGCCGCAGTTATCGCAGGATACGCAACCGCCTTCATGCTTTAATCTGGTTTTACATTCGGGACAAACGGTGGGGAATCTGCCGAAATCGCTTTCTTCTTCACAGGTGGTCATGTCTGCTTTGGGTTCTTCCTTTTGCATGGAAGGATGGGCATTCATGGAGAAGAAGCCGGATTCGTATTCTTCCTGCAGAGCCTTTGCAATAATGTCGGGACAGCTCTGACCGTCTAATCGTTCCCCTTTGGTGCGCAGTCTTAAGCAAGCGGGACAAGAAATGTTCTTTAACTGGTCGATAATTTCAGAAACCAGTACACCGCTTCGTAAGGACAGGGAAATCATACGGTTAATACCGTCAATATTGGACTTACAGATACCGTTTTTGGAGGTATTTACAAAGGATTCCACAATATCACCGTTCTGGTTACGGTTGATGGTAACAAACAGATTACCGCAAGCGGTGGTGTATTTGGAAGTGGTACCGTAAGTTTTACCGATTTCGGAACGGGACATAGGTTTAATCGCATCAAAATGAGTTGCTTCTTTTTCCGGAGCGGCAGAGTCGGTTTTGTTTAATAAAATACCGGTTCTTCTGCAGTTATCACGGTAAATGGTAACACCCTTTAAGCCCATTTTCCAAGCGTAAATGTATAAATCTTCCACCTCTTCTTTGGTGAATTCTTCGGGCACGTTTACGGTGGAGGAGATGGAAGCATCAATATGTTTCTGCCAGATAGACTGCATGTTGATACGTTCTCTGTAGTTTAAGGTCATTGCGGTAACAATGTAGTTGGGAAGCTCGTCTCCTTCGGAAAGACCCATTGCATCCATCACTTCTTTTACGATGGGGGTATATACGGTGTAGAAACGTTCTTCTCCGTGTAAGGATTCGGTTTTTCTGGTGTAGGAAATGTTGTAGATGGGTTCTAAGCCGCCGGAAATACCAAGCATGGTGGAGATGGAGCCGGTGGGTGCGATGGTCAACAGCTGACTGTTACGAAGACCCACTTTTTTCACATAGTCACGAGTGCGTTTGGAAGTGTTTTCCATAAAATATGCACTTGCAAAAATCGCTTTTTCATCATAGCAGGGGTAGGTGCCTTTTTCTTCTGCCAGTTTTGCAGAGGTGTAAATAGCGGTATCTGCCATTTTGAAGCCGATTTTATCACACATTTTAACAGATGCGGTGGAGCCGTAACGAATGCCCAGTTTAATTAAGCAATCGCCCAAGCCCATAATGCCAAGACCAATCTGTTTCCAGTCGTTTACGCTCTTTCTCTGCTCTTCCAAGGGATGTAATTCCAAGCCTTCTTCTAATACTTCGTTTAAGTAAATAACTGCTTTTTCAACCGCATCTGCGAACGCATCAAAATCAAATTCTGCTTTTTCGGTGTAGGGATTTAATACGAATTCAGACAAGTTGATGCTACCAAGCAGACAGCTTCCGCCAGCCGGCAGGGGTTCTTCCGCACAGGGGTTTACCCCTGCAAACCGGAAGTTATCGTCATTGCTTAATAAGTTCCAGTTTTCAATTCTGTCCCAGAATAATGCGCCGGGTTCTGCCATATCCCAGTTGTTGTGCGCAAGTTTTTGGAACATTTCTCTTGCTTTCACGGTGTTTACAATGGTTTCACCGGTTGCTTCACGGGTATAGGTTAAATCCCAGTCTGCATCTTCTTCCACTGCTTTCATAAAAGCATCACGGATTCTAACGGAGATGTTTGCTTTGGTAACTTTGTTCAAGTCGTTTTTAATGTCGATAAAACGGGGCAGGTCAGGATGATTACATTCTAAGGAAATCATCAGCGCACCGCGACGTCCGCTCTGACCGATTAAGTCGGTTACCAGAGAATACAAGTCCATAAAGGACACACTACCGGTGGTTTCTTTTGCCGCGTTGTTGATTTTAGCACCTGCGGGGGAGAGTTTAGAGATATCAATACCGCAACCGCCGCCGTAGGAGTAGGTTCTTGCCAATTTGGAAGCACATTCAAAAATGCCTTCAATGTTATCTTCCGGAGGAGAAATGACATAGCAGTTGGAGTAGGTAATTTTTCTGCCTTCCTTTGCTAATCCTCTGGAAGCAATAATTCTGCCGCCGGGCAGGAATTTTCTTTCCATCATCAAGGGGATGATATCTTTATTTCCACCGGAAATTCTTTCGAAAAATCCGTCAATGGTTTCCCCATTGTGACGATATTTCTTTTCCCAAATGTCTTTTTGGAGTTGTGTTTTAAAAAACGTACTTTCCTGTTCCATAATCTTGTCCCTTCTGTCTTCATTTTTTACTTTATTTTCCAAAAAACATTGTGTCAAAATTCCCCCAAGAGGGTGAAAAAAACGCTGATTTGCATTGATTTTCAGCGTTTTTCAAAATTTTAGGTATCTTGCTTTTTGACACAATATCTTGTGTTGGCAAGAAGTATGATACCATATATCTTGTGTTTTGTAAAGGGGTTTTTGTAAAATTTTTTAAAATTTTTTGAAAAAAATAAAAAAGGGGTAAAAAAAACGAAAAAAACACTTGAAAAAACGGGTAGTTGTGTGTTATAATGTATGATACTATATAATGGAAAAGAATTTTCCTCGTAAAATAAAGGAGCAACACTATGGATACCAAGTCTCTGGCAACACTTTTGTTTGATGCATCTCTTCCCACCTTAGAAGAAATCAGCAATACCTATCCCCGTCGCGATTTAAAAGAAGGCGAAAAAGTGACCCGTATGGCACCCTCTCCCACCGGCTTTATGCATTTGGGAAACCTCTATGCGGCTTTAACCTCCGAGCGTCTGGCACATCTTTCCGGCGGTACCTTCTATCTTCGTATTGAAGACACTGACCAGAAACGTGAAGTTGAGGGCGGTGTGCAGGCGATTATTGACGGCTTGTCTCACTTTGGCTTAAACTTTGACGAAGGTGCTTTGGTAGAGGGAGAAAAAGGGATTTACGGTCCCTACCGACAGCGAAAGCGTGCCAAAATTTATCAGGCATTTGCCAAAGATTTGGTGGAAAAAGGAATGGCGTATCCTTGCTTTTGCACCGAGGACGAGCTTTCCGATTTAAGAGCCCGTCAGGAAGCAGAAAAGGAAGATAACTTAGGGTACCGTGGCAAATGGGCAAAATGCCGTGAGCTGACTTTGGATGAAATCAAAGAGAGATTAGCAAAAAAAATGCCCTGGGTGCTCCGTTTTAAAAGCGAAGGCAGTATTGACAATAAATTCAAATTCACCGATTTGGTAAAAGGGGACTTGGAATTATCCGAAAACGATATGGATGTTGTTATCTTAAAGTCCGACGGAATCCCCACCTACCATTTTGCACACGTTGTGGATGACTATCTGATGGGTACCACCCACGTTGTCCGTGGGGACGAATGGATTGCAACCCTGCCCATTCACCTGCAACTGTATCGTGCGGTTGGCTTAAAAGCTCCCAAATATATGCATATTGCACCCTTGATGAAGATGGACGGTTCCACCAAACGTAAACTTTCCAAACGAAAAGACCCCGAGCTGGCGCTTTCCTTCTACAAGCAGGAAGGTTACGTGGTAAACTGCGTGATGGTGTACCTGATGACGCTTCTTAACTCCAACTTTGAAGAATGGTATGCACAAAATCCCGATAAGTCCTACAGAGACTTCCCCTTCTCTCCCAAGAAGATGTCTGTATCCGGTGCACTGTTTGATTTGGTAAAACTGGACGACGTTTCCAAAAACGAGTTAGCAAAACTTTCCAATACCGAACTTTATGCGTTATTGGAAACCTATACAGAGGAATTCGACAAAGAATTTTATCATATTATCACCGCACAAAAAGAAAAAGTGTTAGAAATTTTAAATATCGGACGTGTAGGCCCCAAACCGAGAAAGGATATTGCGAAATTATCCGAAATCAAGGACTACATTTCCTATTTCTTCCCCGAATTATATCAGCCTGATTATCAGTTCCCTGAAAATATTTCGGAAGAAGACAGAAATCTTTTGATTACCGAATACAAAGAAATCTACGATGAAAATGATTCTCAGGACGAATGGTTCCAGAAAATCAAAGACTTATCCGAAAAACACGGCTTCACTTCCAATATGAAGGAGTATAAAAAGAATCCCGAAGCATTTAAAGGGAATGTTGCCCAAGTTTCTACCGTTCTTCGCGTGCAGATTTGCGGACGTCAGAATACGCCCGATACCTATGAAGTGTTCCGCGTAATGGGTAACGAATTAGTTAAGGCTCGTCTTTCTTTGTAGGCTTGAAAAACTGCGCATAATCCGTGAATCTCACCACTCGCTGTACACACGGTACAGCTTCGGGATCGTCAAGGCGTTGCCTTGATTCGATTTCCGAATTTTGCATCAGTTTTTCTGCACCCTATAAAAAAGCAAGAGCTTGAAAAATATCCCCCAAAAAAACGATAGGCTCCCTTGTGCAAAGGGAGCTGTCACGAAGTGACTGAGGGATTGTCGAATACGATAAAATGAATCACCTTTTTAGGAAAGGAATATTGAAAAGATGTCAGAAATTATGGAAAGCAATTTCATACACGAAATTATTGATAAAGACTTAGCGGAAGGCAAAGTGGAAAAAATCCATACCCGTTTTCCGCCCGAACCTAACGGATACCTTCATATCGGTTCCGCAAAAGCAATCTGGATTAACTGGGGAACTGCCAAAAAATACGGCGGACAGTTTAACCTGCGTTATGACGATACCAACCCTGCCAAAGAAGATGACGAATATGTGCAGGCAATCTATAAAGATTTAGAATGGCTGGGTGCCATTCCCGACGGTGGTATCTTCTACGGCTCCGATTATTTTGATAAGTGCTACGAGTTTGCCTGCGAACTGATCAAAAAAGGCAAAGCATACGTCTGCGATTTAAATGCGGAAGAAATGAGAGAATACCGTGGTACCTTAACCACTCCCGGTAAAAACTCTCCCTACCGTGACAGAAGCGTGGAAGAAAACTTAGACTTATTTGAACGGATGAAAAACGGGGAATTTAAGGACGGCGAAAAAACTTTACGTGCCAAAATTGATATGGCGTCTCCCAATATGAATATGCGTGACCCTGCAATTTATCGTATCGTGCATACCGACCATCACCGTCAGGGCAACAAATGGTGCATTTATCCCTTATATGACTATGCACATCCCCTGCAGGATGCGTTGGAAGGTATCACCCATTCCTTATGCTCCATCGAATTTGAAAATCATAGACCCTTGTATGACTGGGTTGTGGAAAATGTAGGATTCGAAATGCCGCCTCATCAGTACGAATTTGCTCGTCTGAATGTGACCAACACCGTAATGAGCAAACGTTATCTCCGCCAGTTGGTGGAAGAAGGCATCGTGGACGGTTGGGATGACCCCAGAATGCCCACCTTATGCGGATTAAGAAGACGTGGTTACACTCCCTCTTCCATTTTTGAATTTGTAAAACGTTCCGGTGTTGCCAAAGCAAACAGCCTGGTGGATATCGGTCTGTTGGAATTTTGTATCCGTGACGAATTGAATACCACCGCAAAACGCCGTGTGGCTGTGTTAGATCCGGTGAAAGTGGTATTAACCAACTATCCCGAAGACAAAGTGGAATATATCAAATTACCCGATAATCCTCAGGATCCCGAAACCACCTACCGTGAAGTGCCTATTTCCCGTGAAATCTATATCGAACGCTCCGACTTTGCAGAGGTTCCGCCTCCGAAGTTCCACCGTTTAAAACCCGGCGGGGAAGTGCGTCTGATGGGAACTTACTTCATCCAGTATCAGGATGTGGTGAAAGACGAAAACGGCAATATCGTGGAAATCCATTGTACCTACGATCCCGAAACATTTTCCGGCAACGCTCCCGACGGCAGAAAAGTGAAAGGAACCATCCATTGGGTATCTGCTAAATTCGGCGTGGAAAAAGAAGTGCGTCTGTATGACCGTCTCTTCACTTTGGAAAATATGAACGATATGCCCGAAGACAAAGGCTACGACGATTATTTAAACAAAGATTCTGTTGCAATCTGCAAAGCAATTTGCGAACCGTCCTTAAATGATGCAACCTTAGAAGACAAATTCCAGTTTGTTCGTAACGGTTATTTCCAGAAGGACAGCAAATTCCCCGACACCTTTAACTTAATCGTCAACTTAAAAGACAGCTACAAACCCAACTAATATTTTTTAATATTTTTTGGATATTTCCTATCAAAATAAAGGAGGAATCCACCCATGAGTCAGACTATGAAACCTGTGTGGTATCCCAAAACATTAAATATTTACGAAACCCAGACCGCTATCGGAAAAACCAAACGTATTTTTCAGGATAAACTGGCGGAAGTGTTGAATTTAAAACGTGTCACCGCTCCCTTGTTCGTGGAATCCCGTATGGGCTTAAACGACAACTTAAACGGGGTGGAGCGTGCCGTTACCTTTGATATTCCCGAAACCCAAGGGATGGCGGAAATCGTGCATTCTCTGGCAAAATGGAAACGTCTGGCACTCTACCAGTACGGGTTCTCCAAAGGGGAAGGCATTTATACCGATATGAATGCCATCCGTCGTGATGAAACCATGGATAACCTCCATTCCATCTATGTGGATCAGTGGGATTGGGAATCCATTATCTCAAAAGAAGACAGAACTGTGGATTTCTTAAAAGATACTGTCAGAAAAATCGTGGGTGCCATCTGTGACACCTTGGATGAAATCAAAAAAGATTATCCTGCGATTTCCATTACCTTAAACCGTGATGTCACCTTTATCACCTCTCAGGAATTGGAAGATTTATATCCCGACCTGACCGGCAAAGAAAGAGAAAATGCCATCGCTAAAGAAAAGAAAACCGTATTCATCATCGGTATCGGCGATGTGTTGAAATCGGGCAAAAAGCACGACGGCCGTGCTCCCGACTATGATGACTGGAAATTAAACGGGGATTTACTCTTCTATAATCCCATGTTGGATTCCGCTTTGGAAATCTCTTCCATGGGGATCCGTGTGGACGAAAAATCTTTGGAAGAACAGCTGATAAAAGCAGACTGTGAAGACAGAAAAACCTTGCCTTTCCACCAGATGCTCTTAGACGGTACTCTGCCTTTAACTATGGGTGGCGGTATCGGTCAGAGCCGCCTTTGTATGCTTCTGTTGGAAAAAGCACACGTTGGCGAGGTGCAGGTATCCGTGTGGGATAAAAACACCCGTAAACAGGCAGAAGAATACGGTATGAATCTGTTATAATTTTTGTAAATCTGAAAAAAGGAAGAACTTTTTATGGCTAATATTCCCGAATTATTCGGCAGTTTTGTATTTAATGATACCGAAATGCAGGCTCGTTTGCCCCAAGAAGTGTACGAAGCGTTGAAGCACACTTTAGAAGACGGGGAAGCGTTGGACTTAAATGTTGCCAATCAGGTGGCATCTGCAATGAAGGATTGGGCTGTGGAACACGGCGCAACCCATTATACCCACTGGTTCCAGCCGATGACAGGTATCACCGCAGAAAAACACGACAGCTTTATCGTGCCCGCAGGGGACGGTAAAGTTCTGATGGAATTTTCGGGGAAAGAGCTGATTAAAGGGGAACCCGATGCGTCAAGCTTTCCCTCAGGCGGACTTCGTTCCACCTTTGAAGCAAGAGGTTACACCTCCTGGGATCCCACCTCTTATGCCTTTATTAAAGACGGTTCTTTGTGTATTCCCACCGCTTTTTATTCCTATAGCGGTGAAGTTTTAGACAAAAAAACACCCCTGCTTCGTTCCATGAAAGTAATCAGCCATCAGGCGGGCAGAATTGTGAAACTGTTTGGCGAAGATTTGGATGCCACTGTGACCACCACTGTGGGTGCCGAACAGGAATATTTTTTAATCGACAAAGAAATGTATGACAAACGTCCTGACTTAATCTTCACGGGCAGAACCTTATTCGGTTCCAAACCGCCCAAAGGTCAGGAATTGGAGGACCATTATTTTGGTGCCATCAAAACCCGTGTTTCCGCCTATATGAAAGAGCTGGACGAAGAACTCTGGAAACTGGGCGTATTGGCAAAAACCAAACATAATGAAGCGGCTCCCTCTCAGCACGAGTTGGCGCCCATTTTTGCCACCACCAATATTGCCACCGACCATAATCAGCTCACTATGGAAGTGATGAAAAAAGTGGCGGAACGGCATAATTTAGTTTGCCTGCTTCACGAAAAACCATTCTTAGGCGTAAACGGCAGCGGGAAGCACAATAACTGGTCCATTTCCACCAACACAGGAGTAAACCTGTTAAATCCGGGCAAATATCCCGAAAATAATCTGCGTTTCTTACTGTTCTTGGTAGCGGTCATCAAAGCGGTGGACGAACACCAGGATTTGCTCCGTATTTCCGCTGCATCTGCAGGAAACGACCATCGTCTGGGCGCCAGTGAAGCACCTCCGGCGATTATGTCTGTCTTCTTAGGGGACGAGTTGACTGCCATTTTGGAAGCTATCGAAACCGACACTCCCTATCAGAAAATCAAAAAGGAAAAAATGGATGGTGGGGTAGATGTTCTGCCTCAATTCAGAAAAGATACCACCGACCGTAACCGTACCTCTCCCTTTGCATTTACCGGGAACAAATTTGAATTCCGTATGCTTGGTTCCGCATTCTCTATTTCCGGTTCCAACATTATGTTAAATACCATTGTTGCTGATGTGCTCTGCGATTTTGCCGACCGTCTGGAACAGTCGTCTAATTTTGAAAACGATGTAATGGCAATCATCAAGGAAACGGTGAAAAACCATAAACGCATTATTTTCAACGGCAACAACTATTCCGACGAATGGGTGGATGAGGCCGAAAAACGAGGTCTTTTAAACTTAAAAACCACCCCTGAAGCGTTGCTTCACTACGTAACCGACGAAAATGTTGCCTTATTTGGCAAACATAAAATCTATAGCCGCACCGAAATGGAATCCCGTGTGGAAGTGCTTTTGGAAGGATACTCCAAAGTCATCAATATTGAAGCACTCACCATGCTGGAAATGGTACGTAAGGAAATCCTGCCTGCTTGCTCTCGCTTTGCAAGCGATTTGTGTGTTTCTATTCAAAATAAAGCGGCAACTGTGGGTGCAGGTGCCTACGAAATGGAACTCGCTAAAAAAGTGACCGCTTTAACCGACGAGCTCTATTTCACCGTAAACCGTCTAGACGAAAATCTGCAGGGCGTGAAAGCGTTGAACGACGGTGCCGAAATCGCCCGTTATTACTGCGAAAACGTGCTGTCCGTTATGAACGAAGCCCGTGAAATTGCCGACCAGCTGGAAGAAGTGACGGATAAGACATACTGGCCTTATCCTTCATACGGCGACCTTCTCTTCAGCGTATAGGACGGCTTGAAAAAGAACATAGACCGCAAAAGGCATGGATTTTTTCCATGTCTTTTCTTTTATAAGGTGAAAATTTGTTGGCACAAATTTTAATCAGAATGCCTTTTGCTATCTGCAAACTTCACCTCTCGGCGTACCGATGTACGCCTTCGGGTAACCCTTCGGTTCAGTTTGCAAATTCTATGCCCTTTTTCTGCACCTTGGTTGTGCAGACCCGTGAACCTCACCACTCGCCGTACACAAATATGCTGTACGCAGTACTACGGCTTCGGATAATCCCTGCGGGTTCAGTTTGTCCGTTCTGAGCCATTTTCTCTACGCCTGAGATGGAAGAGGATTTCTTCACCTTGAACAACGGCTTGAAAAACAGCGCACAATCCGTGAACCTCACCACTCGCCGTACATAAATATGCTGTACGCAGTACTGCGGCTTCGGGTACTATCGAAACAAGTTTCGATTCGGTTTCTCCATTTTAGCCGAATTTTTCTTCACCTTAGGTTGCGAATAGCTTGAAAAAGAACATAGAACGCAAACTTCACCTCTCGCTGTACCGTTATGCTGTACGCAGTACTACAGCTTCAGGTAACCCTTCGGTTCAGTTTGCAAATTCTATGCCCTTTTTCTTCACCTTGCACAGCAAAATATAAAAAAGTAATCGAAAAAGCAATGGTTATCCATTGCTTTTTTTGTTTTTTATCCAGGACATCTGCTTTAGGGGTGATGTCCGTTATGCACATAAAAATGTGTATAACTTGTGGATAAATAAAAAGGTTCGTTAGAATGCACTATAGCGCGCAAACAGTTTTGTAAAATTGTTACAATCCCTTGCAATCAGCGGATTTTCACGTTAAAAAATTTTGTAATAAAATTGTAATTTTTTAGTAAAAATGCTTGACAGCACCTTATGAAAATGCTAAAATATTGTATATAATATACTATTATATACTGGTGCGGTGACTTTATGGCATCAGGGTATCAATTCTGTAAAAAAACAAATATATAAAAAATAAAAAGAAAGGAAGTGTCATAGGTGAAAAGATTTTTAAGCATTCTTCTCACTTTGACCCTGTTGGCAAGCATGTTCACATTTGCAACTTATGCAAATGAGCTTGGTACAATTGCGTTCTACAATGCTGAAGATAACAGCGTAGCAACTCAGTTGGATGGCGTGGACAAACTTTATGCCAACGTGACCTTCACTGCAAGTAAAACCGGTACCGCAAGCGTAATGGTAGCTCATTACGATATCGAAACCGGTAAACTTGAAAAAATGGAATCTATTGATTCTGTTAGTATGACTGCAGGCGTAGTTGCGACCTTTACTACCTCTGCAATTTCGGTAGCCGATACCGATTTATTGAAAGTGTTCGCTTGGGACGAAGCAACTCTTGCTCCTTTAACCAATGTGGGCACCATTGAACGTGACTTATTAGAAGAACTTCCCACTGCAACCGTGACTGCAATTTCTACCGATGCAGACTTTGCATTAAACTTCAAAGCAGACGAAGTAACTGACGAACAGTTAGCATTCTACGGTGATTGGGAGGCAGACTTTGTATTTACTACTAACAAAGATGCCATCTTTAACCAGGATGGCTCTAAAGACGGTTACTTAATCGGTCAGTATGACGAATTCGGTCCTGAATTTGTAAAAGTTCCTGCAACCGATTTCGCAATTACTGCAGGTACTCCCGTATCCATTATGGATGCAGCAGGTCTGAATGTTACTTATCGTGATGTGGTTGAAACCGTAAAAGACTTCGACTGTGGTGTTGACTATGCAGATGCTTACTTAAAAGCAAATGATGGCTTAGAAGTTTCTATCGCATTAGTTCTGGTAAATCCCGAAAACGGCAATACCTACACCATCGCAGAAAAAGCATTTGACTTTAATATGCCTACTGCAACTGTTACCGAAATTGACGTAGCAGAAGCAGACTTCGCATTAAACTTCAAAGCAGACGAAGCAACCGAATCTCAGGTAGCAACCTTCGGCGATTGGAAAGCAGACTTTGTATTTACCACCAACAAAGACGCAACCTTCAATGCAAACGGCACCAAAGACGGTTATTTAGTTGGTCAGTATGACGAATTCGGTCCTGAATTTGTAAAAGTTCCCGCAGCGGACGTAACCGTTGCCGCAGGCGTTCCCGTAAATGTTTTGGGAAGCGCTGGCATGAACGTTACTTATCGCGATGTAGTTGAAACCATTAAAGATTTCGACTGCGGCGTAAACTTTGCAGATAGCTACTTAAAAGCAAATGATGGTTTAGAAGTATCCTTAGCACTGGTAATCGTAAATCCTGTTACCGGCGAAGCATACACCATCGCAGAAAAAGCATTCGACTTTACCATGCCTACTGCAACTGTTACCGACATTAAAGTAGCAGAAGCAGACTTCGCATTAAACTTCAAAGCAGACGAAGCAACCGAATCTCAGGTAGCAACCTTTGGCGATTGGAAAGCAGACTTTGTATTTACTACCAACAAAGATGCAACCTTTAACGCAAACGGCACCAAAGACGGTTACTTAGTTGGTCAGTATGACGAATTCGGTCCTGAATTTGTAAGCATTCCTGCAGCAGACTATACTGTGAAAGCAGGCGTTCCTGTAAACGTATTGGCAACCGCAGGTATGAACGTTACTTACAAAGATGTAGTTGAAACCGTAAAAGACTTTGATTGTGGCGTAAACTTCGCAGATAGCTACTTAAAAGCAAATGATGGTTTAGAAGTATCCTTAGCACTGGTAATCGTAAATCCTGTTACCGACGAAGCATACACCATCGCTGAAAAATCCTTCAGCTGGACCTTACCCACCGCAGAAGTTACTCACTTAGATACCACTAAATTAGATGTAGAAGCAGACTTTGCAATGAACTTCAAAGCAAACGAAGCAACCGAATCTCAGTTGGCAACCTTTGGTGACTGGGCTGCAGATTATGTAGTAACTTTCAACAAAAATGCAACCTTCAATGCAAATGGCGAAAAAGACGGTTATCTGTTAGGTCAGTATGACGAATTCGGAGCAGAATGGGTAAAACTTCCTGCAACTGATTTAGCAATTACCGCAGGCGCACCTGTAAAAGTATTAGAAACCGCAGGTATGAGCGCAACTTATCGTGATGTCGTTGAAACCATCAAAGATTTTGATTGTGGTATCAACTTCTCTAAAGAGTTCTTAGCAGCAAACGATGGCGTATCCGCTACCGTGGAATTAAGAATCTACAATCCCTTAAATCCCGCTGAATCCTATGTAATCGGTGATGCAATCACCAGAACCTGGAAACAGCCCACTGCAACCGTTACTGAACTGGACGTTGAAGCAATCGAAGGCGTTGATTTAGATTTCGCATTAAACTTCAAAGCAGACGAATCTACTCAGGAGCAGCTTCTGATGTTCGGTGATTGGTATGCAGATTACGAATTAACCGTAAACAAAACTGCAACCTTCAATGCAAACGGCAATGCAGACGGTTTCCTCTCCGGTCAGTATGATGCATGGAGCAAAAACTGGGTATCCGTTCCCTTTGAAGATGCAACTCTGCAGGCAAATACCCCTGTAAGAGTCATGGAAACTGCAGCAGCTCTCATGGGTCAGAGTGGCTTAAAACTGACTTATGCGGATATCGTAAACTCCGTAAAAGACTTTAACTGTGGTTTAGCATTTACTCCCGAATTCTTAGTTGCTAACCCCGACTTAGAAGTAACTCTGGCACTGAAGATGTATAACCCCAACAACGAAAACGAATCTTACGTGGTTGGCAGAACCTACACCTTCACTCCCAAAACCATTCCTTCTATCGACAAATTTATCGGTAACGATGTGACCTATACTCACACCTTGGAAACCGTGGAAGCAAATACCGTAACCTATGACTTTGCTGATCTGTTTACCGTAATCGGCGGCGTTCCTGTAAAAATGGAAGACATCACCGTAACCGGCGCAACTTATGCAGACGGCAAAATCACCGTAGAAGGTTTCGGTACCAAAACCATCACCGTAACCGATAACTATTATTGTAACACTGCAACTGCAACTGTTACCGTAAATGCACCTGCAAGCGTGGATAAATGGACTGCAACCAACAAGACTGTTGACTTAACTGTTAACACTGCAGGTCAGGATCAGACCTTCACTGTAGCTGAATTATTCACTGCAATTGAAGGCGCAAATATCAAAAATGCTACCATTACCGTGGAAGGCGGAAACTTTATCAATGGTCAGGTAGTTGTACCCGGAACTGCAGGCACCTACACCGTAACCATCACCGATAACTTCTACTGTAATGCAGCAACCGCTACCATTACCGTAAACGATGCAGCAAACGTAGATAAATTCGTTGGTAAAGATATTGAAGTTACCCATACTTTAGATACCATCGAATCCAATGTTTACACTGTTGATTTCGCAGACTTATTCGATACCAACGATGAATATGTTGTAAAAGACATTACCGTAACCGGCGCAACCTATGCAGACGGTAAAGTAACCGTGGAAGGCTTAGGCACCATCACCGTTACCGCAACCGATAACTTCTACTGTAACGAAGCAACCGCAACCATTACCGTAAATGAACCTGCAAATGTTGACAAGTTCACCGGTAAAGCTGTTACGCTGACTCACACCTTATTCACAATCGAAGATGGTGTTGTAACCGCTACTTTAGAAGAACTGTTCACGAATAACGGTTATACTGTGAAAGAAGTAACCGTAGGCGGCGACGGAACCTATGCAGACGGTAAAGTATCCTTCGCAGGCACCGGTACCTTCTATGTTACCATTACCGATAATTTCTATTGTAACACTGCAACTGCAACTGTAGTTGTAAATGCGCCTGTTGCGATGGACAAATTCACCGGTAAAGCTGTAACTTATACCCATACTTTAGATACCATCGAAGCAAACACTGTAACTTACAATTTTGCAGACCTGTTTGACACCGTTGAAGGTGCAAATGTAAAAGCGGAAGATATTACCGTGGAAGGCGCAACTTATGCAGACGGTAAAATCACTGTTACCGGTTTAGGAACCATTACCGTTACCGCAACCGATAACTTCTACTGTAACATTGCAACTGCAACTGTTACCGTAAACGCTCCTGCAAATGTAAATAAATTTACTGCTACCAACAAAACTATCGACTTAACTGTGAACACTGTTGGTCAGGATCAGACCGTAAACTTTGAAGATTTATTCACCGCAGTTGAAGGTGTAGTAATCAAAGCGATTTCCGTAACCGTAGATAACGGAGCAAGCTTTGCAGATGGCGTTGTAACCGTACCCGGAAAAGCAGGTACCTACACCGTAACTGCAACCGATAACTTCTACTGTAACCCTGTTACTGCTACCATCACCGTGAAAGATGCAGCAAGCGTTGATAAATTCACCGGTAAAGCTGTAACCTATACTCATACTTTAGATACCATCGAAGCAAACACCGTAACTTACAATTTTGCTGACCTGTTTGACACTAACACCGAATATGTTGTAAAAGACATTACCGTGGAAGGTGCAACTTATGCAGACGGCAAAATCACTGTTACTGGAATCGGTACCTTCACCATTACCGCAACAGATAATTTCTACTGTAACGAAGCAACTGCAACTGTTACCGTAAAAGAACCCGCTAATGTTGATAAATGGACTGCAACCAACAAGACGGTTGACTTAACCGTTAATACTGTTGGTCAGGATCAGACCGTAAACTTTGAAGATTTATTCACCGCAGTTGAAGGTGCAATCATCAAAGATGCAACTGTAACTGTTAACAACGGCGGTTCTTACGCAAACAATGTAATTACCATACCCGGAAAAGCAGGTACCTACACCGTAACCGTAACCGATAACTTCTACTGTAATGCAGCAACCGCTACCATCACCGTGAAAGATGTAGCAAACGTTGATAAATTCACCGGTAAAGCGGTAACTTACACTCATACTTTAGATACCATCGAAGCAAACACCGTAACTTACAATTTTGCTGACCTGTTTGACACCAACACCGAATATGTTGTAAAAGACATTACCGTGGAAGGTGCAACTTATGCAGACGGCAAAATCACTGTTACCGGAATCGGTACCTTCACCATTACCGCAACCGATAACTACTACTGTAACAAAGCAACTGCAACTGTTACCGTAAAAGAACCCGCTAATGTTGATAAATGGACCGGTAAAACCGTTTCCAAAAAATTAGCATACGGCTCTAACACTGTAACCGCTACTTTAGATGAACTGTTCACTGATAACGGCTACGTTAAAGGAACTATCACTGTAGGCGGCGACGGAGCTTATGCAAACAATGTTGTAACCTTTACCGGCGCTGGTACTTATAAAGTAACCATCACCGATAACTACTACTGTAACACTGCAACTGCAACCGTAACCGTTGCAGATGCAGACCCGATTAACAAATTCACTGCTAAGAACCCCAGCGTTACTCATACTTTAGCATCTATTGATGAAAAAGCAGTTTCCGTAAAACTGGGTGACATCTTCTCAGGAACCAATGTAGTAACCGGTAACATCACCGTTACCATCGCAGGTAAAGCTACCACTGTTAGCGCTGCTGATTGGGCAAATGCAACCGTTACCATCCCCGGCACCACCGGCGATGTAACCGTTACCATTACCGACAATTACTACTGTAACACCGCAACCGGTAAAGTTACCTTAACTGCTCCGGCTAACCAGACCAAATGGACTGCAACCAACAAAACCGTTAACTTAACTGTTAACACAGTTGGTCAGAATCAGACCTTCAACTTCGCTGATTTATTTACTGCTGTGAATGGTGCGTACATCAAAGCTGCAACTGTTACCGTAAATAACGGCGGAAGCTATGCAAGCAATAAAGTAACCGTACCCGGTAAAGCAGGTACTTACACTGTTACCGTAACCGATAACTTCTACTGTAATGCAGCAACTGCTACCATTACCGTAAACGATGCAGCTAATGTGGATAAGTTCACCG